>DATDXT010000001.1:0-9530 GCA_035289185.1 archaeon
TGCTTTCAATTTCAAAGTGTTGAATGTGTCCTGAGTAACATTTGCTTGGGCAAGATACATTCCATTTGCTGTTGTGGATGGCATAGCAAAATTATATGTGTAATATCCTACCGAAACTTTCGTAAGCTGATTTAGAACAACACTAAAGTAAACATTTCCAGCAGGATCGTATACTATCAAAGTCGCGGATGTGGGATCGACGGGCTTGCCTTCTCCGTTGTATACAAGCATGCTCAACTTCATAACATTGTTAGGATACCAAACGACTGCCGTCTCTATGTCTGCAAACAAACCACTTACTGTAATTGTCTTGGAAAGAACTTGGAAAGTGTAATTGGTCTGCTTTGCTATGCTTGTGTTTGCCAACGAATCGAAGATCGATGTGTATGTCGTCAAGGTATAATTGCCCACTAATGTATCGTCTGATAAAGAAAATGTAGGCAGTGGCAAGATGTTGCCGTCTGAATTTGTCAAAAAGTTCCCTGACAGATAGGTCATGTTTCCCTGGGGATTCCTTATAGTAAAGTTGGCTGTTATGTTCTCCTGGGGGGTTCCAGTTAAATTTGTGACTCTGTAATAAATTGATCCTGTATCTCCCTGGTAATAACTGTTTGTCAAAGTCGATGAAAGCACATTAAGTTTTATGAAAACTTTGAAAGACGAATTGATGTTGGCTTCGTTGTTTATGTTGTCCCTTGCAAACACTGTGACATTATAGATTCCTCTGGAAGAAGTGTTGCCGCTTGTACCGTTAGGATAAGTAAGTTCCCATCTTGTGAAGTTGCCGCTCGTGCTGATTAGGAACATGTTTATAGTGTTAGTTGTTCCGTTTGGCATTGTTACATTGGCTCTTACAAAATTGATGCCGCTATTGGACTGGTCGGTCACATTGGCAAATATCTTCACTGTAGAATTCTGCTCAGTCTCGTTAGGCACTATAGAGACATTTATTATAGGCGGTATGAAAGGCACCAAAGACACCAGGAAGCTTTTGTTGTCAGGATTTGCATTGGACTGGTTGGCATCGACTACGAAAGTAGAATTGTATACATCTGCTGGCACACCCGTAGTGTTGTAAGTCACATTGAATACATGCCATCCTGATCTGTTTACATAAAAGCTAGTCTCATTGACTGTTGTATAATTTCCTTGCTGTGGAGACACTGTGAAATTTATGATGATGTTTCCCAAGTTGGTGACATTCACTTCGCATGCAGTTCCTGTTGGTGTTTGTATTGATTGCTGGCAAAATGTAGGCGTCATATCCCATGTCCTGTTTTCCGTGACATTTACCTCTGACAAAAATGTATCAAACCCGTCATTGACTGCTGAGACGTTAACTGTGCCATTATAGAATCCAGCCGGGAAATAGAGAGGAACTGTCACATTGACCATGACTGAAGCATTCGCATTAGGCTGTATACTTGAGACGCTAGTTGGTGTGAAATTGAGTGTGAAGTTTTGACACACAGTACCTGAGACGCATGAAAATGTAACAGTAGTCAATTGTTCATTGCCTATGGACAAAATTGTGAAGTTGCCTATGTATTTGTTTGTTGCATCAGGCACATTGCCTGTGACATTGGTCTCGCTCACGTTTATCTTGGGATTTAATCCTATCGTAACCTGTATCTGGGTCATGTTTACTGCGGTCGAACCGTTTGGATTTGTCCAATTCACATAAACATTCACAAAATAGGTCGCCGGCGAAGTTGCAGCAGGTATAGTGACGTTAAAACCTTTTGTACATATTGCTCCTCTTGTAAGGTTCCCGCAGTTCTCAAAAGTGGAGTTTGACGTCCAGCCTGAAGGCACACTCACACTCATATTTACAAACCTGGCACTTCCATTCCTTATATTAGTGGCATTTGCACCGAATGTAAAACTCTCGCTGTCTGTCTGTGTAACGTTCAATGCAGTATAAGATGTTATAGTCGTTGTTATAGAAACGTTTGTCGCATTATGCACAGTAGCAAAGATGATTAATGTGTCATTGCCATCGTTTGCAGCAGATACATTAACAGTCCCGTTGTAAAGACCTGGAGAGTATTCAAATGGAACAGTTACGTTTACGGAAACATTTTGGCTTTCTCCTATGCCGAGATTGGTTATATTGACCGGATTGAATATAGTTGTGAAATCTGTACATACATTTCCAGAAATACATGAAAAAGTAATATTCGTTATATTCACGTTTCCTACAGATTTTACTGTGAAGTTGCCTATCATGTTGTATACACCGTCGCCCACTTCACTTGTGATGTTTGGTTCAAAAACGTCTACTACAGGATTTGAAAGTACAGTGACGTTCATGAATGTTTTGTTTGACGATGGAGTGTCATCTGGATTTCGCCAATTCAAAGAAGCGTTTAAAGAATAGTTGCCGGGAAGCGTGCCATTCGGAACTGTCACATTGAATCCTTTAAGACAGAAGCTGTTTTTATTTATGTTGCTGCATTGTTCAAAGGTTATATTGGCATACCAGCCAGTTAAAATCTCCAATGTCACGTTGGTCTGATATGCTGTTCCGTTTCCCACATTGCTGGAATTCACAGACAAGATGAAACTGTCGTTCCTGTCTATCCTTACATTTGAAGATATAGGATTGAATGGACTAGGAACTATGCTTACATTTGTGGTTGAAGGCTCTACTGAAAATGGCACACTCTTGTTCCCGAAATTACCAACTTTTGTCGCATTGCATGAAAGGACATAGTTTCCTTCAGAACTTGGAGCTGTAAAGTTGATAGAATATGTTCCGTTTCCATGGTCTGTCTTGTTTGTCACTTCTGTGGAATCGAAAGTACAGTTGAGCGTCGCACTTGATATGAATGTATTTCTTAGAAAATTAGTAACGTTTATCGAAGCAAACATTATTGCATTTACGATGGGCTTGTCATTAGTCAAGTTTATGCTTACATTATAGATGTCTGTTACATTGAATCTGTAGACTGTGAAGTTAAGAAACTTTTGGCCTGTGTCATAAGAAGTGAAGTTTAATGTCCACATGCTTACATTGACTGTATTGTTTATTTCAAACCTATTTGTGAACTGTTTGTCACCGGATGAAACATCGCCATTCGTGCCATCGTCGTATAAGATAATTGTATTGTCGTCTGTTGTGCTGGCTGTTCCCATGTCCAATGTTGCATTCATATATATTGTCAGGTTGAACGGATCACTTGCTGAAAGATTACCAATAATCAACGCTGTCTCATTCCTGTTATAAACAGTTGCATTTGTGAAAGGCTTTATGATTACAGATCTCACCTCTGGAAGCAGCTGTGTTATATTCTCTGGGCTCTCGAACCTGTTCCTCAAATCTTTGACAAGATTTGGATCTCCACCTTCTGATTTGAAATGTAACACAGTTTTTTCATTTATCGAAGATCCTGCTGTTATGTTGGTTTTATTTAGTTGTACACCAATCCTGTAACTTGTGTTGCTGTTTGGTATAAAATAACTGGTGGTGCCGCTTTGATTGTATTGTATTATTCCCGTGTGCCAGATGGTGTTGGTGTCGGCCGCGAACCACCAGCCAGGCTGAGTTGCATTACCGAATTCTGATTTCCATCCTGAACCGTATGTTCTTTCTGCGTCTATTGTTATAGCTCCTGCAAAACTTGAATTTCTCTCAGCCCAAGTGCTATCTTTATTGGTGTAGTTGGTTTCTATTCTTATCCATTGCAAAGAATTATAAATAACGTATCTTTTAGTCGCAAATCCTACATTTGTCATGTTGCTTGAATTCCAAAGAGTTTCGTTTCCTCTCTGTTCAACAACAATCCTTACAGGACCTGTAGAAATAAACGTTGCATTGTTCCTAAAGTCAAAACTGAAGTTATGTGTCCCATTGGAATATTCCATATATTCTATAGGCCTTTCGCTTGCAGGAGGAACAGTAACCCATATGTCTGGTGACGGGTCTGTCAAATTATAAACTCTGTACAAACCAGAGACATTCTCTCCGCTTACAGTATTTCCCCAAATAGCCAATATGCTGTTGTTTAAATTAAAAACAGAGCCGTTCCAACTGTAAGAAAGGTTAGTCTGGTAAGTTTGTTTTGTTTTTGCCCCATTCTCTATGGAATCATAATAAACATAGAATATTCTTTTCTGGTTTACGTTAGTGGTTCCATTCATGTTAAATGATACGGTTCCTATTGCATTACTTGTAGCATCATAGACTGATTCCCTGTCAAACTGGCTGGGGATTTCGTACAAAACATTTCCTGTTGAAGGGTTATACTCTATAACTCTTGTGGAATTTATGTCAAAGGTTCCGTAAGGCAACAAATCTGTGAAGTTTACAGGCTGGTCTATTGGCCAATCTGCCCTGTTATATTGTGTGGAGTTTATCTCTAATCTGAACCTATATGTCCAAGAATTGTTCCACCATGTGAAATTGGTCTGTGGAGTGCCAAATCCTATGAAAGAACCTGTAAGCCTGACTCCTATGATGTATAAAGCGAAAATTAAAGCGATGGATATAACCAAAACTAGCAAAAGTCTACCGTTTTCCATAAATTATAATTGGTTGCAATAAATTTATAGTTCTGAGAAAAGGATGTGATTATATCCAATCTTCATCTACTTCGAAAAAGTTCAGATTGAATTTGTTGTTGACATAGGCAGATGCTATCCTGTACTCTCCAAAGATTATAAAGAAGAATCCAGCAGAAACTGCACTGTAAATGGCATATGTAGAGCTTATGATCATAGATAAATCCAGCGAACTGAAGACTATGGAAAGCCCCATGCCTACGAAAAAGAGATTTTTAGTAGGGTAGTTAAGCAGCAAGAACGATAAACTGAACAAAGCTGTTATAAAAAAACCACTCATTTCCACACTCATAGTAGACGTTGTCGGACACTCCATCTGTGTATATGGTCCTACAAAATTAGCATCTATCAAAACAGCTGTAGACCCTGTACATCCGGAAAAGGCTCCTGCAATAACATGTCCGAACTCATGAAGAGTAATCATTGCAAAGAACACAATTGAATTTATCAGGATTATAGTCAGGATTCCCCTTACTTTCACAAACTATTTTTACACTTTCTAAGATTTATGTTTTGAATACACGATAGTTTTTTCATTTTTTAAAAGCAAAATAAAGTTTATCTGAATGCAATCAAAAATTCTTTATAGAAACCATGATAGACATAGAAAAGATGCATAATACAGTAAGAAACTTGTATGAAAACTGTTCTGACATAAAGTTCTCACAGGAAGAACTGGATGCCATGCTGTCGCTTATAGATAGGATAAACACGGATTACAAAAAAGGCAAGGTGTCCAGGAGCAAGTTTCAGGAAGACGAGAAAAGTTTCAAGAACAAAAGTGTTGTCTTGATAAAGAAGATAGACGGTCTCATAGGAAAAAACGTGGAATACATAAAAGATGTTGTGAATCAGATTTCAATTGATGGAGAACTTGCAAACAAAAAAACTTCTGCCAAAAAGAAGGAGGATGAAGATGGTGATTAAGAAATTGGATTTGGATGATGTAGAAGAGATACTAAACGGTGTATCTGAATTTTCCATAGAATTGAAAGTCCTGCAGGATCAGATAAAGATAATCGATGATAATGTCAAAAGCAACAAGAAATTTTTATCGGACGGTACGATATCCCAGTCACTTCATGACGACATAAATAATAATCTGGACAAACAAAAGAAACAACTTACGGCAAGACTAAAAGCTCCAGCTAACAAGCTATTGGGATTGTGTGAAGAATTGACAAAATTGATGATGGATTGCAAAGTCTAACGCAACTTCTTTAAATCCTCTAGTATCTTCCTTTTCCTGTCAGTCTCATTTCCAGATGACTTGCTAGATTCTTTAACTTCCTGCTTCTCTTTTTTCTTGGAAGATTTCTTCTTAACAGCTTCCTGCTGGACAACTTGCATTTGGGGTGTGGAAACAATAGGTGGTGAAACCTTGTTGGTTAAGTCTGAAACCTTTTTGATCAAATCATCTATCGCTTTCGAAAGATCATCCTGCCTGACCTTGACTGCTGTTACTTCAGCCATAGCTTTATCCTTTTCAGCTGCAACTGTCTGCTCAAGTTTCCTCCATTCGTTTTCCAGATTCGCCTTTAGTTCACCCAGCTTCCTTATGTTCGCTATCTTCACGCTTTCGTATTCCTGCTTGGAGACCCTGCCTCTCTTGTACTGGTCCTCGAGAGAACCTAAAAACATCGTTATGTCATCCTTGTCCTTCCTGTAATTGGTTATGTTCTCTGGCAATTTCGCATCTGCTATTGGCAAAATCTTGTTCATCTCCTCTATCTGCTTGTTTATTCCTATCATGTCCTGCTTGACATCGTCCATGTCCTTCTTTGCAATGAATCCTTCCATCTTGACATTCATTCCATCCATATTCCTGTTTACTTCCTTCAATGCATCATCGAAGTCTTCCTGCTTGGCTTTTATAAGAATCAGTTCTTCCAATCCCTTGTTCAAGTCTATGAACATCTTCTCGGTCTTGCTTCCTATCCTCTCTATATACTTTAGTGCTTCATTCACATCGTTCAGCTTCAGCTGTATGTCCTTGTTAACATTTATCAGGTTCTCTATCCCACCTATGGTCTTCAACAGCTCAAACACTTTATTTATCCTTTCTCCATAATCTTCTGACTTGGTCTGTATCTTCTCGAACTCAAGCTGCTGTCCTTCTATCTTTTCCACCAGCTCCCTCATCTTCTTGGAAAATTCTCTTGGATTTATGTCTGCCATCTCGTCTTCTATCTTTTCCACTTTTATGCTGGTCTCCTTCAGTTCTGCATCTGTCTGGAAAACTGTAGACCTTATCTCGCCCACGCTCTCAGAAACGTTCCTTATTGTTTCCTCTGTTACACGTGTGCCTTCCCTTATCGTATCGACCAAAACTTTCAGCTTCTCTATCTCTATATCTGTCGCCATCCCGCCGCCTCCACCAGTCGTTTCTGGCTCTGGTTCTGGTGGTGCGACTTCTACACCCATCTGTCCGGCTGCTCTTCTAGCCAGCTTCTCTATGATTTCTGGTGTCATCACCGATGCATCTATCTCTTCCTCTTCTTCCTTCTTTCCCTTCTTTGTATCTTTCTGAGTGTCCTTTACTTCAACATAATCATCATGCTTCTCTTCCTGGACTTCCATATAGTCGCCTTTCTTCACCATCCTCTGTTTAGGATCTTCTATCTTTGCAGACTCTGGTATTTTCTTCGGAACATCTTGCTTCTTTTGTGGTTGTGGTGATTGCACTTTCATGGCCACAGGTAATTTAGCGACAGGTTTCGGTGGCTCAGCTTTGATTTGCTTGACAACATCTGCAACTGGTTCTGTTTGACCTTCAACGGGTTTTTCTTGAGGTGCTGCAGTTTCTTTCTTCTCTTTTTTCTTGAAAATAGAACCCAATAAAGATTTTTTCTTGGAAATTTCTTCCTTTTCTGCAGCTTCTTCAGCTTCTGCCTGTGCTATGACTTCCTTTCCCTCAGAAATGTATTCGTCTGTCGGCTCTTCGTCGCTTTCAGACGGCATTCCTGCAATATTTTCCTCGCCATTTTCTTCAGCTGGAGCTTCCTCATGTTCTTCTGTTCCTCTTCCCATCTTTTCCGTGACTTCTCCTCTCAATAATTTCAGATAGCTCTCCTTCAATTCCTTGTAATGCTTGTCAGAAATATTCGCTTTCCTATACTCGGTCTCCAGATGAGCCAGCATCTCCTTTACATCGTCGGGCGATACGTCCATCTTATCTTCTGCCAACTATCAACCACCCTTCCTTTCTATCCTCTTCTGTATGGAATCAAGGTACGTCTCTGCGACCTTGAAAGCAGCTGTTTTTACCTTGTCCTTCACTATATTTAATTCTACTTCTATATCATAAGTATCTATTCCTTTTGTTTTCATGTCTTTGAGCTTTGCATTTATCTCCTCCACTTTCTTGTTCAATTTAACATACTGGTTGACTTCATCATCTGTCAATGCAAACGGCGAGTGTAACAATGGTCTGAAGCTTATGAACCATGGCCTGCCGCTGTTGTACTCTGGATTCTGGAAAAGACCTGTACCTATCGTCAATCTTGTTACCTTTGATGCAAAGTCTATGCCATACTTCGACTTTACTCTTCCTATGTCACCTTCATACTTTGTTCTCAACTGTATCTCGTTTGCTATGTTTGCTCTTATCGCTCCCTTGAAGTCCAACAAGACCTGTGAGATTAAGAACACGCCGATTCCCCACTTACGGAACTCTCTACATGCTCTTTCGATGGACGTGTAACCGCCCTTGCCACCATACTTTGGCAGCAATCTATGTACTTCATCATAAACAAGCAACAATTTTATCTCCTTGGATTCTGCCGGTCTCATGTCAAAGACTGATTGTATGCTCTTCTTTACAAAGTTGTCCAACTGTCCTGCAGGCAGTCTGTTCATTACAAAGACTGTTATCTCTCCAGGTATCATCCATTTCTTCAACTCGACATCCATGTTTGGATCTTCTACCAGCACGATGTTGGTCTTGAAGTTCCTCGCATCTGTAGGCTTCATTCCGAACTTTGGATACAAGTCCAGCAGTAATTGTAATTTGTTCGCTTTCATGAATCCTGTCCACTGTGCTGTTGGATCGAACACAACTATCGGTACCTTTCTCTTCAATAACTCTTCTGCAGTCACCATTGCTGATACAGTCTTACCAGAACCGCTACCACCTGCTGCGATAGAGTGCATTATCAACTGTGGTATGTCTATGTATGCCTTTATATCTGTCTCTGCTATCTTTCCTACTTCTATTGCATTCGGTCCGGCTTTTGGCAATGTCTTGAAGTCAAGTGGTGATATGTATCTTGCTTTTGCTTTCTTGGACGCCCTGCGAGCAGTTGCATATCTTACACCCACAAGTGCAAGCGGCCCGCCTACAAACAACACCAAATAAGTAAGTGGATTCAAGAACAGATTTTTCAAGATTATCAATGGCAATGGCAATACGCTTACCTCGAAATTGTCTGAAGATGTGGCAAATTTGCTGCCAAACCAATATGTTGCATTCACTTCAATTATGTATCTATCTTGCGGTGTGCTTTTAGGTATTTCCAATTCTTTCCTGTATGTGTTGACATTATCCACCGCCAATGTCTCGCTGGCTGTAGTAATAAGTTTGGATGAATCTATCAAAGGTCTTACATTATAGGTTGCTGTGATGTCTTCTACGCTTGCTGTCTGGCCCATGTTTACTATGGATGTCTCTATGACCAGCTTATCTCCGGGAGCTACTGCTTTCGACAGTACTTTGACCTTTACGTCTAGCAATGGAATCAGAACAGGTATTATCTTTATTGTGACAGGTATCCTATGGGTAATGGTACCTGCTTTTACTACAACTTCGCCCGTATATATTCCAGGCACTGCTGAAAGCGGCGCATATGCCTTTATCTCGACTACCTCTGTTGATTTGGATTTTATAGCTATGGATGGTTTCTGGACATTGAGCAGTGTGAACGCTGGTCCTTCCACTGCTATGGTCGCTGTGCTGGAGGAATCTAGAT
>DATDXT010000002.1:0-22785 GCA_035289185.1 archaeon
GTGCCTATTAAAAGTTTTAAAGTCAAAAAGGATGAATATTGGATACAGGTAATGTTCAAGAAAGCCGAGGAGTCTGAAAAAAGCTATTCGGGCCATTGGCAGAATGAAAAACCAAGGTGAAAATGATGATGATAGAAATAAATGATGTAGGAGAAAAGAGAATGTCAAGATTTTATGTTCCAAGAGAAGATGTGTTAGTTCAAGCGTGATAATTATGAAACACAAACCAGTAAAGGTAAGCGAATTGATGAAAAACAACGGCAGGATTTGTCCTAGATGCGGCAGCGGGACTTACATGGCTAATCATAAAGATAGATTTTCCTGCGGCAAGTGTCATATGACAGAGTTTAAGAAGTAGATTTACAAAAACTTCAAAGCTTCCATTATCCTAGTTACCTCATATCCTGTCGTAGAATATCCTGCAGCACATCCATTGCTGTTAGCTACCATGCAGCTTCCTACAAAAGGAGAACCGAAGTTTGCAGTGCCTATGTCAGCATCTACTTTCAAAAAATCCTTCACAAATTTGATTTCTTCTTCCTTCGCATCCCTGTGCATCAAGCATCCTTTATTTGTCGCCACACTTGCAGATCCGACAGTTCTTATCCCGGCTATCGTATGGTATTTAGATTCCACATCCAAGCAGTCTTCTATCTTCTTCTTGTCGCTCTGGGAAAAGAAATCGCTTATGATTGCTCCATTGTCATTTGCAATAACCAGGTTGCCCAAAGCAGTGTAATTTGAATCCATTACTGTGACATCCAAGCCGAATTTCTTTCCAATTTCCTTGAAATTCTTCACATCATGTTCGGAAGCTATCTTAGGAACAAGCAAACCACTAGAATTCATTGCAATGAATATACCACATAGATGAGTGTCAGACACGGATACGTTGACAACAGGAACTTCCAAGATCTTGCCGACATCTTCCATGTTCTTTTCAGATGCTATTCCGCCAACTATACAAACCTTGTCCGAAGCCTTGCAAAAAAGACCAAGATTGTGGTCTCCCTGGAAATCAGTCTGTACTATTCTGAACATAATCATCTATTGTATGAGTTCGACTCTTACCGTCTTGTCATCCAGCTTGTTTATCTTAAGCTTGAATTTTGCCAAAGGATTCAAAAATGCCTTCTCGCTGAGCTTCTTCTCCAAAATTATCTCTTCCACATCGAATATCTTCGCGACATAATCCTTTATCTTGCCTACTATTACCTTCTTCCTTCTCCATCCTCCGACCTTAAGCATCTTCTTCCTAAGGTTCAAAGTGACTATCTTTTCCTCTGCCATATCATATCATTCTGGATAGGAATATTTAAATATACCCAAAAGGTATAATTATTATTAACGGATTGTTTATGAATAACTTCACTAAAGGAATATCGCCTTTGATTGCCACTATTTTACTAATAGCATTTACAGTAGCTGTTGGTGGAATCGTGAGCTTGTGGATCACAGGATTTACACAAACACAAACCAGCCAGGTAAGCGCAGGCTCAACAGACCAAGTGCAGTGCGGTGCTTCTGTTTTGACAGTATCTAAGGCGACTTTCACTTCTGGGGTAGCTAATATTGTAACATTCCAAGTTGGTTATAATCTAGGTAATATAGAATTATTAACTCCTATAGTCTATTCTGGTTGTGGTGCCAATTTAAATGACAGTGTAACTGGAACTGCAAGCCAACCAAGTTATAGCAGCACTACTATAAAACCTGGTGATACAAAAGTCTACTTGGTTAACACTACTGGCAGCTGCAGCGGTAGCGCAACTACAGTGGATTTCGTAAGAGTAAGGGCGATATGTAAAGGCCCAGTCAGTAATCTGAATTATACAGTATTCTCACAGTGCAACAAAGGAGAAGGTTGCGGTATCTAAACTATTATTCTTAAATAAATTTCAACTCAAACTACTAAAGAATCAATTAAACTCTTATCCTAACCTTTTTCCATCTCTTTATCTTGTCGACATTTACCCTTCTAGTCTTGGCTCTTTTCATACCATATTTTCTTATGTCTGCCCATCTAGGAGCCATTTTTATCTTTCCAATCTTTGCGAGCTTTATCTTCTTGCTCAAAGTCCTTATCGACATATCTACTCACTTATGATGTGTTCCCTCATCTTCTTACTCCTTTCCAGAGCCAAATCAAACATCTTTTCCAAATCATTAAATTTCAATGCACTCCTTCCCTGTTTCTGCAATGAGCATATCTTGTCATCATCCCTGATAGCTATGCAAAGCTTGGCATCAATTATGTCTTCCTCTTCCAATGCCGGATCCATGAGGAAATGCTTATCGACCTTGCAGACAGAGATGTTTACAGGTTTCCAAACAACAGGAAGCTTGCCTAAATATTCGCCTCTGACCACTTTTTCATCCTCTATCTTCGGAATTCTGGCATTCCACAGCGCATTTACTGCAGCTAGAGAACAGGCGTCCAAGAGATTGCCTTTATGGCTTATAAGTAACAAGTCAATGAAAACAGACCATACTTTTTCACCTGGTGTTATGCATAGCTTTTCAAGTTCTATTGCATGTGATTCTCTTATTCCCCTATCAACTACTCTGGCAAGTTCTGTCGCATCTTCACTAGGAGGCCCCGGTTCAAATTCAGGAGATGCGATAGGCGAGAATTCAGCATTCACGCTAAGATTTCCGTTGTCAGGCATGTCTGGGAATGGAGTTCCCAAGTTAAGCTTCACACCAGCTATCACTTCTGTCCCACCAATCTTTACTCTGCTCGATCCTTCTGCTTTGCTTATGATGTTGTTCCTTACTTCTATATTTCTGAATTGATTAAAATCTCTCCCATCCACTCTTCTTCCTTTTTTGATGAGCTCTAAAGCATAATTATCCATTTTTATACACCCTCATACTTGTTCTTCAAAGTCTTCTTCTGCATCTCATATATCTTGTGGCAAGCTTCCTTCGCCATGTGCAAAAGTTCCATCACTTCATGCTTGGTAAGCTGACCATCCATCTGCAACAATGTTACTTCATCCTTGCTGGGCAACAATGCTATCGCCAAATCTGCCTCTCCGTAATTGTCTTCTTTTCCATTTAGGTCAACCACAAGATGTCCATCCACCTTTCCCACAGAACATGATGCCACTAAATCTCTCATAGGCACGCCTGCGCAAGCCAATGCCAAGCTGGCCGCGTTTATACCTGTCACTCTCGTGCTTCCATCAGCCTCAATTATGTCTATAAAAACATCGACTACGGATTTTGGAAAATCGCTCAACATAAGGCTAGGTTCAAGTGCCAATCTTATAACTTTAGATAGTTCAACGCTTCTTCTGTCATGTCCTGGAGATTTCCTGTCGTCTACGCTGAACGGAAGCATCGTATACTTGACCCTCAATATTCCAGTCTGTGCTTCCTGCTTGAACTTAGGATAAAGATCTCTGGGTCCGTAAACGCCTGAAATACCAGTAGTATGACCAAAACTTACCTCTGCAGATCCGTTTGGCCTGGCAGCCACGTCTATCTTCATGTTCATTTCTCTCAATTCTTTTACAAGCCTTCCATCAATTCTCTTGCCGTTTGCAATCAATGGAACATCAGATTTTTTCCCGCCCATCATGAACCACCCAATAATTTTTCAACTTTTTCAGTCAGGCCTTCAAAATGAGACTCTCTTTCAATAGTCAAAATTGATTCTATAGCTTTCGTCTTGTCTTCACCATCCAGCCATACCACGCCGTTCTGACCAACCAAAAGATTGCATCCTGTCCTTGACTTGATAAGCTTTAGCATACTTGCTGCCTTGCCTATGATCCTTGGAACTTTTGTAGGAACTACTTGAAGCAGCACGCCGTTTTCAAGTTTTTTGGCCATCCTGTCATCCATGGAAACTTGAACGTTCTTCTCATTCGTGACTTTGGAGACAATGCAATAAATGGTTTCGCCTATTCCATAGAACTTGCTAAGTTCAGACCTGGCAGCTGCGAACTTGTCCACAGCTTCGGATGTCGGCATGAATGCAAGATAGGGAGAGTTTATGTCTACAAACCATCCTGACACTTCGACGCTTTTTATCTTTCCTATCACCATGTCTCCCTGCCTTGGGATGTAAACGCCGGAATGCGGTATGACAAAGACTTCATTCTCAGTCGCCCTAGGCGCTCCAAGCACGCTGGAAAATACATGACTGCCTTCCTCATAGACTCCTACTCCCAGCCTTCTTCCATTCCTTTCGCCCAGGTTCTCGCCAGGCACTACAACGTTCTGTTCTTCTTTCATAACTATCATTCAATTATTGTTTTCGCATTTTAATTAATTTAAACTAAAAGGTATATATGGCTTGCGATGACTGCGATTGTGCATCATGTGATGATTGCAAATGTGAGGAGGAGTAATCAAACTGCCTTTACTGTTCTCAACATATCTGCTCTAGCTTTGACCAATACTCTCTGACCGCAATAAGGACACCTTATATGGTCTTCGACTTCCTTTATCTCTTTTTTGCAGCTTATGCATTTGTATGCCATTTTTCATCACTCTTTTACAACGTCCATCGACGGAAAGTAGGACAGGCCAGCGAACTTGTATCCGCACTTTTGGCAAAGCCAGATACCCGCCGATTCCCTTTCTACATACTTCATTTTGCATCTTGGACATATATGTTTTTTCTTCTGTATCCTTTCTATCTCTGAGAACTTGGCTTTCTGCTTCTTACCATATCTTGCGCCAAATTTTCCAGAGGCACCAACAATCTTCTTTCTTCCCATAAATTCACCTTATAATTTTAAAACTCTGCTTGGTTGATATAGCATCCAAAAACATCTTCAACTGGTCGTCAGAAACTTCGCCTTTTATCTTGCCGTTCTGGTAAAGCTGTATAAGGTAAAGCTCCAGTTGGTTTGCTAGCTCGGGTTTCACAACTCTAATCCTTCCTAATCTTTCTAATGCCCCTTTGGATAAAATCTTCTTTATCATCGTTTTCTTCATTTCTTCCATCTGTTTTGATTCATCCTGCTGATTGGTCTGTGCCACTTTTACTCACCTCAAATGCTGTCCTGTCCAAAAGACTTATACCATTTTTAGTCAACTTTCTTCCATCCTTTCCTGCTTTCTCAACAAGTCTTGCTCCTTCCAATTGCTGCAGGATCTTCCTTATGGAATTGCCGGATGCTCTTCTAAATCTATATGGTTTGGTTCCTCTGCTTTTCCTTCCGCCATAATAAGTTCTGAGTCTTTCAACTCCTACAGGACCGTCCAAATACAATCTTCTCAATATGGATGCGGCTCTCAAGTGCCAGAAGTCGGGCTGTTCAGGAGGTCTTTCCCTATGTGAACCTGATTTGGTTATCTTCGCCCACGCAGGCTCCTTTATGTAGTCCAGCTTCTTCAGCTCTTCCTTGAGCATGCTGACCAAACTCTGTGCGTTTACGTCTCTTACTGTTACCATAAAAATTAATCTACCTTTGCCCTTTTTATGCTTTTAAAATGGTTGTCCGAATACATTTATAAATTTAAAACAAAATGATTTTAGATGGTTAGAATGCCAAATAGCGATCAAATTTTCTCATGGTATTACGGTAGAAACAACCCGCCAGAAAAATATCGTGAGATTGTTCAAGCATTCAAAGATGAAACCCTTCACGTAGACAGAATGGTAGCACATTTTTCTAAAACATTATACAATAAGAATAATCCTACACATAAAACCTGTTATAATGCCAACGTTTTTGGAGAAGGACTGGGCAAAATATGGTATGGCGATCTTGACCTTACTCTTGATTCAGAGAAGCTTCAAAGGATAGCTGATAGGATGGAGAGAACACTATACGTTCTTAGCGAAGGTCAGGGAAAATGGCACAACGAAAGCAGGAAAGATTATGCAGATGTTGCAGTTTCTAAATATGTTCCTAGGAAGACAAATGATCATTTATAAGGAAACCTGTTAATGTCTCCACAGTTAGTGCATTTAACATTGATTGTTTTACTCTTAGAATCTGTTCTTGTCGTGGACGTTTTACCAGGAATAAGCAAAGTGTTGCACTTCTTGCAGAAGTTCCTTTTCAATTCAGCATCAAACCTTACATTGTATCTCAGTCCAATCTTCCTTGCCAGTTGAACATACCTCCTGCTTCTTTCAACATGTTTGTCAAATTCCTTCTCGGCAAGACCGAACAAAATGTCTATCCTTTCCTTAGCTATCCTTTTATACAATTCACGTCTGGCATCATTCTTCATAAAATACAATTGATTATTTCTCTCTTATCTTCTTTGCCAGTTCTGCCAATTCCTTGTCGTCAGCTCTCTTGTAGTCGTGTGAAGAAATGTAGCCTTCGTATTTTTCAAAGAACTTGTCCATCTTAGAAACAATGGGCTTCCATTCTTTCATCTTTGTTCCATGCATAGGGAAAAGTTTAGAGTGAACATGATCCACACCAAAGCCTTCAAAAATAATTCCAGTCCTACCAACACCTTCCAGTTTAGAATCCAACAGTTTGGCGACCTTCTTAGTGGCAATTATCAAAGCTTTCAATACATCATCTGGCAAGTCGAAAGCATAGCTCGAATAATGTTTCTTTGGTATAACCACGGAAAATCCTCTGGTGTTTGGAAATATCGATAAGAATGCTAAATGTTTCTTGTCCTCCCATATCTTGTGGCACGGTGCATCTCCTTTGACTATCTTGCAAAATATGCAGTCTTCCATAAATTAGATTAATTTAGGTTAAAAATTTAAGCCTTAGAAACTACTCCATGTCTAGGAGTGAAAAGCAATCCTTCGTTCTTCATCTTCCTTATGATACCTTCTACATCTTCCACATTTTCTTGATTGGCGCGTTTTATTATCTCCTCTTCAGGTATGTCCTTGCCGAACTTTGCATCCAGCTCCTCTATTATATCTAACATTATCTTTGTCTTGCTTCTCTGAGATGCTGTCATCCTCTGTCCTTCTGCCCTGTCTATGTCTATATGTCCTGTCTCAGGATCGAAGCCGAATTGTCTGAGCGAGAATTTCATAAGGTTGATTGCCCTTATTGCATCCTCAACATTGACATCTTCTCTTAACTGGATTTTTGCGCTAGCTTCTGCAAGTCTTATAAGTGCTTCATACTGTCTTGGAGTTATGCTTATAGGTGATCCTTCTTCTGCAGATTTGACTCTTAATTCCAAATAATATCTTTTTAGTTCATTTCCTGCTTCCCTGCTTAATTTTGGTTTGCAGTTCTTCCTCGCATAAGCAACATATTTTCTCAAAACTGTCGCATCTACAGGTGCTATTATATCTATTTCCCCGTAATGTCTTGCTTGCAGTATATGATCAGCCATCTTTGTATCTATCTCGAGATTGGGTATGTCTCTGAGTGCAAATTTCAGATCAAACCTCGACAGGATTGTTTCTGGAATGTCCAGCTGTTCTCTGATAGGCATGTAGTTGTCGAACCTTCCTAGTTTTGGATTTGCTCCTGCGATTATAGATGTCTGTGCTGGAAGTGTTGCCACGATACTTGCCTTTGCTATGGATATCGTCTGCTGTTCTAATGCCTCGTGCATTGCGACTAAATCTGTTTTTTCTATCTTTTCGAACTCATCTATCGCCACCAAGCTTCTATTGCACATTACAAGTGCTCCAGCTTCTAAAACCCAACCACCGAGAAATTCCTCATCTTTTACAACTGTCGCAGTCAATCCTGCTCCTGTCACTCCTTTACCGGAAACATATCTTCCTCTTGGTATAAGCATTGAAACTACTTTCATCAATGCAGATTTTGCTGTTGACGGATCACCTATCATCAGAATATGGATATCTCCTCTTACTCTTGATTTGTCTTTTTGAGTGTGTGAAACTCCACTAAATAGTTGCAGTACTACAGCCTGTTTTACTTCTTCCAATCCATAGATTGCCGGTGCAATAGAGCCGATAAGTTTCGTGTAAATCTCAGGATCTCTAGCCAGTTTCAAAATCATTTTCTCGTCTTCAGCTTTTACCCCCAATTCCTCCCACTCTATTTCCAAATTTTGCACATGATTTGCTTCAAGATAAATATCCATCTGTCTTGACTGTGTTCCTTTTATTCTCTTCTCCATATTTTTCAATATTCCAGTTATCTTGATTCTGTTGCCTGGATCTGTCTTGTTCTGCATCTTTGGCGATGTCAAATCTTCCTTCAAGTAAATCATCAATGTGGAAGGCCTCTCACCTTCAGTTATTTCAAAAGGTTCTTCCACACTAATCCATCTTGCATCAAAAAGTTTCTGGTCGACGAGCTTGAACCTTTTCTTTCCACCGCAGTTTGGGTTATCGCATTCGTATGGATAGTTTACAATCTTCTCAGTCTGTATGATGGACATCCTAGAGCCGCAATCCATGCACTCGAAGATGGACTCTGAAATCTCAGGTCTTATCTCGCTAGCCCGTTTCACCATACCATCGACGACGATCATCTTTCCTATGTGTTCAGATCTTACGTTTCTTATCCTTATGTCTTTCGACTCTGGCAGGCCGAAGAATCTCAGGTTTATTTTTGCATCAGGTATGTCTATGTCTTTCAAAGTTTCTTGGAAAATAGCAAGAGTTTCCTCAGGATTTTCAATCAAGTGGTCTGCAAGTTCTACATCAGTCTGTTCCAGTTTCTTGAAATCCATTTCTACAGACTTATTTCCTTCGCTTGCAGCGTTAAGTAGCTGTGTATAATAATTTTCCTTTATAAATTCTGAAAAAACTTCGATTATTTTGTCTCTCTCCATTCATTAAAAAAGTAATTTTGAACTATATAACCTTTTGCAAAAAGTGTGAACTTTCAGAAACTGTTTTGAAACAGGTTTTACTTGGGTTTTTCAGGTACAATTGCCTTCAATTTTTTCAATTTAATATTGACTTTTTCTACAGATTCCCTTATGACCTTTACATGTCTTGCTCCAGTGCAGATTATCTTGCCTGAACTGAACAACAAGAATGCAACTTTGCTTTCAAGCATCCTGTAAACCAGTCCTGGGAACTGTTCAGGTTCATATTCAGAATTTTCTAGATTGAAAGCTATCTTATCCAAGTTCAATCTTCCATCAAGCTTTGCAGAAGCAACAATATTTTCCACATCTACCTTGTAGTCTCTAGGAACCTTCGTACCTGTGCTTCTTATGATAGTCAAAACTTTCTTTATAACTTCATATACATCATCAATACTCTTTGCACCAGTGCAGACAATCTTTCCAGAACCGAAAATCAATGCTGCCGCCTTAGGATCAGTCATCCTGTAAATGACTCCTGGGAACTGTTCAGGCTCGTATTCCATGCTGTCGTTCTTGCTTACTATCTTGTTTAGAGGAACTTTTACATTCAGAGTAAGCGATGCTACTATGTTTTCAACTTTTATTTTGAAATCGTTTTTTTTAGCCAATTGAACACCCACGTAAGTATTATTAGTATTATATAAAAGTATTTAAAGGGTATATAAAGATTTTCGGTGCTACGGGCTTCGTGTTAAAAATCTAAACCTTAACGCCTATTCCAATCAATTCAATTATTAAAATGATATTTAAGTGTTGAAATCAAATAAAAAAATAGATGAATTCAAAAACAATCCCGATAATAGTAATTTTGGCGTTGATAACCCTTCCAATACTGTCAGTGCTATATACAGATTACCTATGGTTTCAGGAGATAAATTATGTAAATGTTTTTCTAACAATGCTTTATACCAAAATTTCAATCTTTTCTGCAGTATCGGCTTTTGCATTTCTGTTTCTCTTCCTTAATATTTGGATCGCCATTCACAACACATCCAAAAAATTAGACAGTACTATAATAACCTTGATAGTCTTTGTGTCATTGTTCTCTGGCTTCTTGGCATCCAATGGCTGGGAAACGGCGTTGAACTATTTCAATCAACAGAATTTCAACATGTCAGATCCAGTCTTTAACAATAACATTAGTTTCTACATTTTTTCACTACCCATTTATTCTTTTATATGGGGCATTGTTTTCAACATAGTGCTTATAGCAACTATGGCAACCGCACTTATCTACTTTTATCCTCTTATTTATCCTCTTATATTAAGGTCAGTCCAAATGCAAGACACAACTTTTGGACACAATATTAAGCCCGCAGTATTTAAGGGCAAGAAGGCATTTCCCCACGTGTATTTTCTAGCAGGAATAATTTTTCTCCTAATTGGCGCAGCCTTGTTTTTACACAGGTATTCCATATTGACATCGTCATTAGGAGTGGTTTTTGGAGCTGCCTACACAAGCCTTAAAATAAGCCTGCCTTTAACAACACTGCTAAGTGCACTTTCCGCTATAACCGGCACTGTATTCATGATATCATCACTGATAAAAAAAATCAAACTTCCATACATTTTCCTAATCGGCGTAGTCTTTACGGCAATAATTGGAAACATTGCGATTTTTGTCGTACATCAGTATATTGTAGTTCCTGATGAATACAATAGGGAAAAACCCTATCTGGAAAACAACATAAAATTCACCAGTGCAGCGTATGATATTGACGACATGAAAGAAGTTGAATTTCCTGCAAATTATGATTTGACAATGGATGACATAGAATCCAATAACCAGACCATATCAAATGTCAGGCTGTGGGACTGGAGGCCTCTTCTAAGAACTTACAAACAAGTACAGCTTATCAGAACCTATTATGATTTTTATGATGTTGATATCGACAGGTATACTACAAATGGAGAATACAAACAGGTTATGATTTCTGGCAGAGAAATCAATCAGGATTTCCTGCCGCAAAAGACTTGGGTGAACAAGCACCTTGTTTTTACACACGGATACGGAGTAGCAATGAGCCCCGTCAGGGAGGTTTCCAATGAAGGATTGCCTCTGCTTTTGATCAAAGACATACCTCCAAGCTCGGAAAATTTTGAAATACAAAGGCCAGAAATCTACTATGGCGAGCTTACCAACGATTTTGTAATTGTAAATTCCCTGACTGAAGAACTGGACTATTCTAAAGGCGAGGAAAACGTCTACACGACATACCAAGGCACCGGAGGTGTTGAATTGTCGTCGACTTTAAAAAAACTGGCCATGTCCTTAAGATTCGGCTCAATAGAGATACTGCTCTCCGAATCAGTAACGGATGAGAGCAAAATATTGATGAACAGAAACATAGTGGAAAGAATATCTGCAATAGCTCCTTTCTTGGTGTTCGATAAGGATCCGTACATAGTCGTAGACAATGGAAAGATGTATTGGATAATCGATGCCTATACTGTAAGCAACAAGTATCCTTATTCTGAAATCTATTATGGCATAAACTATATAAGAAACTCTGTAAAAGTTGTGGTGAATGCTTACGATGGCGAAACTGATTTTTATGTGGTAAACGACGAACCGATAATCAATACGTACAGAAAAATATTCCCTGATCTTTTCAAATCGTTTGAAGACATACCGGCTGGTCTGAAGGCTCACATGAGATACCCATTGGATATGTTCAGCGTACAAGCCAAAGTTTATGAAAAATATCACATGAGGGATGCAAGAGTTTTCTACAATAATGAAGATTTGTGGCAATCTCCCAAGCAGTTCCTGGAGAGAGAAATAGTCGATATGGAGCCGTATTATCTGATAATGAAAGTTCCCGGAGAGGATAAGGAGGAGTTTGTTCTGTTGCAGCCGTTTACACCGAGAGACAAAAATAACATCATTGGCTGGGTGTCTGCCAGAAGTGATTTTCCAAATTATGGCGAAAGGATAGTTTTCAAGTTCCCCAAGGAAAAGCTTATCTTCGGTCCCATGCAGATAGAGGCTAGGATAGACCAGGATCCAGACATATCGCAGTTGTTCACATTGTGGAGCCAGGTAGGAACCAGAGTGATACGTGGTGTTATGCTTGTCATACCAGTAGAAGATTCCATATTGTACGTTGAACCGATATACCTCAGAGCCGAACAGGAGAGCGCCCTTCCTGAACTGAAGAGGGTTGTGGTGGCATTTGGAGACAAGATAACCATGCAGGAGACATTGGACGAGTCGCTGAAAGTAATCTTTGGAGGGATGAAAGGCGTTGTTGAAGAAAATGTAGTAAGAACACTCGAACAGCTCATTACAAAAGCATTGCAGCACTACAGCCAGTCGCAGGATTATTTGAAGCAGAGCAATTGGGAAGGCTACGGTTCAGAGCAGCAAAAGTTGAAGGAAACTTTGGATGATATGGGAAAGATTTGAATTATAAAAAATTCTTAATGTAAAAGAAACAGAAAGATATTATGATAGATGTCCATTGCCATTTAGAATCACCAGAATACAATAGCGACAGAGAACATGTGATAAGGAAATGCAGGAAGGAATTGAACGCTGTGATAACAAGCTGTGCTCACCCCAACGATTTTCAACTTACAATGAAGATGGCCAATGACCATAAAGGATTTGTCTTTCCAGCAGTCGGTCTGCATCCAGAGTTCATCAAGGAGATTAACTGGAAATCATTGGACGATTATTTCGACCAGATAAAAGCAGATGCTGACAAGATAGTTTCCATAGGCGAAGTGGGATTGGATTATTTTTGGGTGAAGGAACATGAGTGGCAGCAGAAAGAGAAAGATCTTTTTATACAGATCATAAGGTTTGCAAAAGAGCTGGACAAGCCACTGACCGTACATTCAAGAGATGCATACGAAGATGTTGTTAAAGTTTTGGAGCAGGAAGACGCAAAGCAAGTACACCTTCATTTGTTTGGCGATAATCAACTGGTGAATAGAATAGTAGAAAACGGATGGTATGTTTCAATAGGTCCGGTAATCCTGAGCAGCAAGAAACACTACAAGATAGTCAGGGATATGCCGATAGAGAGACTGTTGCTGGAGACAGATGCGCCTTGGAATCACCCTAAAATTTTCACAGACCATGTAAAAGAGAGGAACGAACCGATAAATGTAAGAGCTGTAGCTGAGAAGATAGCTGAGATAAAAGGTGTTTCCTTTGACTATGTGGATGCAATCACGACACAGAATTCAGTTAATCTCTTCAGACTGAAAGAATAGACTAATTTTATACACCGTCCAATCCAATAGTTATTTATGAAGAAATTGTCCTACAGGACGGATGTAATCCATTCTTCCAAGATAGAGGAAAGTTTGAAGATAATGGAGACTAGGAAAGACATAATCTCCCTTGGTGCAGGCGAGCCAGATTTTCCCACACCAGCGAACATAGTAAGAGCAGCACACAAAGCAATGGAGGATGGATATACACATTACAGTCCATATGGTGGAAAGAAAAGGCTCAGAGAAGCAATAGCAGAGAAATTTAAGAAAGAGAACAAGATGGACATATCACCGGATGAAGTGATGGTTTCAAGCGGGTCAAAAGAAGCTATATTATTATCCATAGCAGCAGTCTTGAACCATGGCGACCAGTGCATAATCCCGAATCCAGGCTATCTCGGCTACTTGCCAATAATCAACTTCTTGGGCGGAGAAGCTGTAAGTGTAAGATTGAAAGAGGAGGATGATTTTGAAGTCAATCCAGACGAGTTGAAGAAACTGATAACAGACAAGACAAAGATGATAGTTTTGAACTCTCCCGCCAATCCTACAGGTGGAATATTGAGAAAGAGAACTTTGGAAGAGATAGCAGACATAGCTGTAGAGAAAGATGTACTTATACTTTCCGATGAAGCCTATGAGAAAATAATCTATGACAATGAGAAGCATGTAAGCATTGGAAGCTTCAATGGAATGAAGGATTATGTGATAACTCTGCATACATTTTCCAAATCCTATGCTATGTGCGGTTTCAGGGTAGGTTATGCTGTGGCTAAGAAGGAATTGATAGACAACATAAAGAAGATGAAGATCTGCACCACAATATGCGCTCCAGTACCGTCTCAGATGGCTGCAATAGAGGCATTGAACGGCAAGGCTAGCCAGAAGGCTGTTGAAAAGATGGTCAAAGAGTATGATAGGAGGAGAAAGATGCTGATCAAAAGGATAGCAGAGATACCGAACATACATGCCAACCATCCAAGAGGAGCGTTCTATATGTTTGTAAACGTTACAAAGTTAAAAATGAAGTCTGAGGAAGCTCAGAAGATGATTTTAGACAAAGCCAAGGTGTTCACCGTGCCGGGAATAGAATTCGGCGAGTATGGAGACGATTATATTAGAATGAGCTATGCGACTAACTACGGAAAAATAACTGAAGCCATGGACAGAATAGAGAAAATACTAAGATGAAGATGTACAATGTACTGAGTTTCTAGTATTAAAGTTTTCTTTCACTTATGATAATTAATAAATATGCCATTGCAAAACGTTGCACTTTTGAAAAAAGATGGAAGTAGCATACACGAAGAACAAGATTTAAAAAAAGATATGGAAAGACTTTTCCTTTCCGACATAAGCAGAGAAGATTCGTATAAGATAGCAAACGAACTTATAGAAGGGTTCATCTCTTCAGAAGACATTCCTGTGGAAAAGTTAAATGAAGAAGAAAGAGCCATAAGAGACAAATATTCCATATATTACAAAAGGTTTGACATAAAATTCGAGGAGCTTGTAGTGAAATATCTTGGTAAAAACGCAAAGAAAGTAATCAAAGCAATAGACGATGCCAAGTACGATATAAAATACAATAATAAAATGAGAGAAGTTATAGGGGAGTTGGTACATAGAAATAGGATAGACAAGGATTCAGCTGGCATGTCCATAGACGATTGGTTAAAAGTGAAGACGATGGAAGAAATAAAATTGCCACATTTGCTTGTAGACAGGCTTGTTGGACAACCTGATATGAAAAAAAAGGCGTACTTGATAGGTAAAGTAGGCAAACCAAGAACAATACTTGTATACGGCATTCCAGGTATAGGAAAAACTTTCATGGCCAAAGCTGTTGCGGAACTGTTGGACATATACCATCCTGTAAAAAAAATACCTTATAATTCAGCTCTTGCAAAAGAACTGCTATGTCTTGATATGCAAAGCTTTGCAAAGCTTGCTAAACTGGACAATGATACGCTGGCTAAACTGGACAAGGATAAACTGCATGAAAATTATTCAAAATACATAATGCCAGCTTTGCAAGAGAAATTTGAAGTATGCGATCAAATAATGTTTTATAATCCTGATAATCCTGACCTTCCATTTGGTAGAATACTTCCTGCTGGCTGGGGACCAAGGTACAAAGATGAAATGAAAGCAAAGAAACATTCTAGTATAGATTTTGACGAAGGCATGAGTAACATATTTCTATATGGTGGATGGGGGTTCCTTTTTTCATGGGAAGCTATCATATGGGCAACTGGACAAGGATTGTTCAACGTATTTATCCCATTTCCTATAATGGCTACGTTGTATGTTGGTCAAAAATTCTTCGCACAAAAAGAAAACAAAAAGAAAAGCAGAGAAATAAGAGAATACATACCAAATACAACAGTAAACAATACAGGCACATCAAGATTTCTTGAAGCCAAACAAAACGATAAGAAGAATTTATTTGGTGACATTATAGAGACCGTGGAGGAGCAAGGAGTATCTGATACACCCCAACATGAAAGAGTACTAGCAGGAAGCATTCACAGAGGCAGTAACATGGTTGTGTTTATTGATGAGCATGATGCAGGCGCTTCATACTTCAAGGAAATAGAGCCCTACATAAAGATATTGATGGAAAAAAATTCATCTAAAATAGTATCCCGCAAATCAGAAGGAAAATATGTAAATGTGGAAACATGCAATGAACTTCCAGCAAACCCTATTCTATTTTTAGCCACCAACAAACCGCCCAATGATGCTGCATTCATAAGCAGAGTAAGATCTTCAGGTTACATAATTGAAGCAAACCATTCTATGCCAGACAATGCACAAAACAGAAGAGATTTGGCAAAATCTATTCCAAGCTGGGTATACGAACAGAAAGACACTAAGACAAATAAACTTTTGGGGTCGAAGATAGACGCTACGATGTACATGATTGATGTGTTTAGATCTGAAAATCCAGGCACCCTTCCCACAATGATAAGAGAAGCTGGCGGGATTTATAAAACAGCGAGTGATATTGCAGAATCCGACGGCTATAAGATAATAGAAAGAAAACACATGGAAAAAGCTATAGACGAGATGATATCACGTGAATACGATCAAACAAAAAGACATCTAGATGGACTGTTGGGTAAAAAATCAATCCAGACACAGGGAAAAATAACAGGTACAGTAAACTTGATGACTGTTACCAATATTGATAATTTTGAAAATGAGTTTAAATATCAAGGCATTCTTGGGAGAGGATATGTGACATCTGTTAGTACTATGTTGAATGGAAAAAATAATGCCGAGAAACACGCACAAGATGTTTCACTTGATCCTTTGGCTAAAGCTTACAGTATTTTTAGTAGTATGGTTAACGATGATGTTGTTTATGATGTAGATTTTATAAAAAATTATGATTATGTGGATGTGGACAGTTCAAATGTAGGCATTCTATTGAGTATGATGTCGTCATATTGCAATATACCAATAGATCAAAGTATTGCTGTTGCGGGAGCTATTACAATGGACGGTAGAATACAGCCACTGACTACAGGTTTCAGATCCAGGATAGAGGCTGCAAAAAAGAGCGGTTTCAAAAAGGTGATAGTACCTGAAATGAATAGTGACTATAAGGTAAAAATATCTGGTATAGAAATCGTTTATGCAGAAGATTTTAACAAATATATGAAAGAAACGCTCAATTTGAACAATATTGGAGATTTGAAAAGGAGAGATGATATACGATGAAAGACAATTTAAAAGTGAATGAACAGTTCCTTTTTTCAAAAGATGAAAATTCTGAATATGGTGCAAAAGAACTTACACAAATTCTTTCCAGAGAAAAAGAGAAAGAATACTATAAAAACATAGGAGATAAATTGGTTAAAAAATATGGGGAATATGAAGAAGGTAAACACATACATGATATTCGTGGAAAATTTTTCTACAATGTGGATAGAGTAAGAGAATATTTTTGGAAACATCCTAGGATTGCAACATTGACAAAGATTGGTCTTTTCTCATCTGTTATTGCTGCAAGCTATTTCATAACAGGCAGTCTTTCTCATGGAGGAGGTCTTGTAGATCATTATTCTATAGTAGGACCTGATACAACGCTTTCACAGGCAGAGTCTATAAAAAGCACATCCACATTTTTTGAACAAGTTCCTTATAACACTGTAACTGTAGACGGTGAAAATGTAGATATAACCGGAAGATTTTCTTTGTTGAATCCTTCTGCTGCAATTACAACAGCATTTTGGGCGCATTATCTATTAACTCGCTACCTAAGCAAAATCACCAGTAGATGGAAAGCAGTAGCATTGCCTACAGCAGTCTCAACTGTAATAACAGCATTGCCATATTTCATGATACCTAAACTGGACATGTGGTATAAGATAGTCCAGGCCCACCCGACAGCTCTCAATTCGGCTCCCACAACTATACATAATTTGTATGACAATGTTTTCACGCCTATACAGTTCGATAACATATTAGGTTCGTACGGCTTCGCACCATTGATTGTAGGGCTGGCATTTGGAAGCACTTTGGCATTGATGCACAACAGATTAGCCTACCAGCTCGAGAAGAAGCATGCAAAATAAATGCTTAAGTCCTTTGCTATCGAAATGTCTTTTTGACAGGAGACCTCCTGCGGGGAGTTACCAGTTCCCTTTACCGCAAATCTGGTTCATGGCGGGCAGTAGTCTTCGGAAGGTATGATGACGTGGGTTAGTCCACATATCCGACTGAGAAGTTCAGCCCTATGTGGTCCTGCGTTTAATGAACCTCCCCAGGCCCGGAAGGGTGCAAGGATTATTTAAGCGTCTGGATGCTCGTAGGTTATCTGGATGGAGAAGGATTTGTGGATCAAACTAATCTGCATTGTTATATCAACTAAGGACGTGTCTCCTGTTCTATTTTTCTAGTATACGTATCCCAGAAGTTTTCCGCCGATCTTTGATTCTTTTGCCTGTCTGTGGTCAACCACACCTTTAGGAGTCGTAATTATCAAGTAACCTATGTCTTTGCTTGGCAGGAATCTCTTCTCCCACTTCTCAAATTCGTTTATCTTGACAGAAAACCTTGGCTTCACAACACCTGTGTTTATTATCTTGCCGCTGAGCTCTACCCTGAACTTGCCAGACTTACCGTCATTTACAAACTCATAGGAAGAGATATATCCTTTTTCCTTCAAAAGCCTCAATACCTCTCCACCTAATTTTGAGAAATAGACTACGCAGTTCTTCTTTCCCAGCTTGTCCGCAGTTTTTATCACATTCAATATGTCTGCAAGTGTATCGTGTAGCATAATTTCACTTTAATAATTAGTGGACTCTTGGCTTTAAATCCTTTTTAAAATCATACCATTTTATGGGCAAATCCTACAGACCAGACTATGCGAAGGGAGAAATTTTGGTCATGCTTTCTTATGACAGTAAAGATCTAGCTTCTATAATCGGTAGAGCATCTGGATATGAACTTGTCGATAAATGGGAATATGGAGAAGGAGTCTATGTTTATAAAGTGCCAGCAGGAAAAGAAGCAGAAGCATGCAAATATTTCCAATCTTTAAACCTGAAGAAGATGTCGTTTGTGGAATGGGCTGCAAGAAGAGATGCTAAATTTGAAAGAAGGATCAACTCAATCAATATGGCGAAAAATATGTTGAATATACTGTACGATAAAGTCGATGTTCTATCAGACGATGATTTCAGTAAAAGAGCCAGATTCATAGCAGGTTACCTAGAAAGAAAACCGCAAAAATAGAGGTGCGTCAGCGGGGATTTGAACCCCGGTACCTAGCTTTCTTCATCTTATCTACTTGGAAGGCTAGTGTCTTAGACCAGGCTGGACTACTGACGCTTGTCCATTAATTTATTCTATAAAAAGAACTATATTAATTATGAGTAAAAAAACATCTGATGATTACAAGCTTCTGGTCAAAAAATACAATACTCTTGGACTACCAGCTTCTATAAAGGAATTCAAGACACTTTTCCCCAACCACAGCAAGTTCGACAAGGATAGTTTCCTGCTCGATCTGGCAAGCACGATAACACAGGAGCTCAGTTCGAGATTGGACTGGATGTTCTACAGACTTTATCCTGGTGAGATATCAGTTTTGAACAATGAGAGGAATTTTCTAAGGGAAAAATATGGCACAGAAAAACTGTTTAAGCTTTACGTCACTGCTAGAAAAGTCCAGCTTGCTATGTTGAATTCCATGGACAAGATAAGGATAGGACAAGAAGAGAAACATCTGGCAGAGGCGATAAACGAATCAATAAAATTCTTGAAACAAAGCCTATGGAAAGAATTCGAAGAGATGACTAGGATTGTTATAGATGGTTGGAATACCAAATTCCAAGAAAAGAAAGAGCAAGATTATCCTAGCTATATAAGATAGATTCAATTGTTTTCATTGTCTTCTTCTGATTCTTCATACTGTTCATTGTATTCCTCTGAGCCACCAGCACCCTCGAAATCGCCGACTTTAGGTTTGAATTCCCTATCGTTCTTTATCTCTCCTTTAGCCTTGGCTATTTCCCTTGCAAGAACCCAGAACAATGTGGCTATCGACTTCCTGCTGCTGTTGTTTGCTGGGATTATGTAGTCTATGTTCTTTGTCTCATCGAAGCTGTTGCATACAGCCATTATCGGTATCTGCGCTTTTATCGCCTCTTCTACAACCCTGTAATCAGTTATAGGGTCAACTACAAAAACCAAATCAGCCTCGTAAAACTTTTCATACTTCGGATTGGTCAGCATGCCTGGTATGAACCTTCCTGTTATCACTCTAGAGCCAGTTATCTTGCCGAAAGCCTGTAGCGCATCAAATCCTATCCTTTTTCTTGTAGCAACAAGTATGTTCTTGCTGTTCAAGAGCATCTTCACAGACATCCTTATCCTCTCATCTGTCTTCTTCAGGTTGAATAATGCGACTCCATCAGGCCTGACCTCGAAAATAAAGTCTTTCATGTCCTTGGTCTTCTGCTTTGTCCCTATATAGAGACCAGACGCTAGGTATTGCTGCCTTGAAATCAAAAATCTTATCGGCATATCATCACTTTGATTAAATACCTTTAATTAAGTATTTATTTATAAACATTTGGAAACGTCAGGTGTATTATGAAAATTATGAAAAATAAGATCATTTACATTACAATCATAGTTTTGGTCTTTGGATTAGTCCTTATTTTCTACCTTCCAAAACAAAAGTGCTACGAGCCTACCGTCAGCTTTACTTTTGATGACAGTTACAAGGATCAATATGATGCAGCCTTTCCAATATTCAAAGAACATAACATAACCGCCACGACTTATATAGTCTCGGGCCTTGTGGGAGATTATTTCGAAGACCAGCCTTTAATGGATTGGTTAGAAATCAACGAATTAAAAAATAACGGATGGGAGATTGGAAGCCATGCTGTAACACATAGTGACTTAACCAATTTGGACAAAGATTCCATACGTAATGAATTAGAAAAATCTAAATTGGCTCTTGAAGACCAAAGTTTTGTTGTGAAATCACTTTCTATACCATATGGCAAGTATAATGATGAGATTAAAGCAATAGCTAAGGAATATTACGATTCTGTCAGACCGTCTGTTTGGGGATTGAATTCATTTAGCAATATAGACAAATACAACTTGAAATCATTCTGGATAGCTAATTCCACACCATTAAGCAAGATGAAATCATGGATAGACGAAGCAGAGAACAACAAAAGCTGGTTGATAATCATGGTGCACCATGTTACGACTGACCTAAGCATGGAATATTCCATACATCCAGACAACCTCAATAAAATAATCAATTATATAGAGGAAAAGAATATTAAAGTTAAAACCGTATCGGAAGTTTTGGACCAGTGTGTATAGTATGGATGGCATGCAAAGACTGGAGTACGTGGACATTTTTAGGGGCATAGCACTGCTCATAATGGTAACAATTCAGATTTTTGATTTCCTGTCCGTTTCAAGCATTTACACAACACCTCCGTACTATGTCGACACTATAAACTCAGTGACTTGGGTACCTCCTTCCCTGTTGTTTACATTTGTAAGCGGCATGAGTGTCTTTCTTTTGGTTAAAAAAAGATTGTTTGTAAATAAATTGTCTGGGCAAAGAACTTTTTTTGAGGTTTTTAAAAGATACGGGAAATACGTTTTAATCAGCCTGCCATTCACCACAATAATGTGGAATGTTGGAGTTTATTTTGGCTGGAATGAGGCAATACAGGGAATAGGACTGACTGCTATTTTTACTGCAGTGTTTTTGATAATGTTTTTTAAATATTTCAAAAAAGTAAATTCTACAATAGGTTATACAACCTTAACATTTTTAATCATAATATTTAGTTTTTTGCAGTCTACGGTGCCTAAACTGTTGGACAATTCCACATTTGCATCAGATTTTCCCAGACAACCAAATCTAAGTTATCTTAACATACCATCGCTATTCGGCAGTTTGGTATTAAACATATTTTTCAGAGGATGGTTTTCTATCGCAAACCTATTTCCAATGATGCTTGGCGGAGTGATTTTAATTAATCTAATCCACGAAGACAAATCATCTCACAAAAAGTTAATGGTAATAAGTGTTGCACCTCTGTTGTTATCTGTCCTTTTGCATCTATTGGGTTATAATATTGATTATTACGGAAGATCATTTTCTCTAACTTTCTTTTCCATTGGCGAGTCTGCATTAATTTGTTTTGTAACGCTCTTTCTTTATAAAAAATCAACCAAAGAATCTTTATTTAGAATTTGGAATATTATAACAACCTTTGGTATTACAGCGTTTTTCGTCTATATCACACATTATCTACTAATTCTAAAAATGTTAGAAATAACAGCACTAAAAGATTTGTTGCCTGACATATATTCATGGATTATTACAATACCATTGGTAGTCTCAGTTTATTTCTTGGCAAAATATTATCTAAAAATAAAATCAAATCTACCAAGTTTCCTTAGACTGTAACAGATATTCCTAATAATACAAAACATTGAAATAAATAAAGCCACATAAAGCCAAATTAAAATTATGCCAGAGAAGATCCTGAAGACTTTTCAAGTCAAGTACGTGCAGGTAATGGATGAAAATGGTAATGTAGACCAGACTATGATGCCTAAGATAACGCCGGATGTAATCAAGAAGATTTATGAGGGCATGATTTTGACCAAGATTTTCGACGAGACTGCTCTTTCTTTGCAGAGAGAGGGAAGGATGCTTACTTTTGCAACAGCTCGTGGACAGGAAGCACAGATTATACCAGCTTTTGTATTAAGGAAAAGCGATTGGGTGGTTCCAGCATTCAGGGAAAATGGGATAATGATTGCTCTTGGATATCCGATGGAGATGCTTTATCAATATTGGAGTGGCGATGAGGCAGGGATGAAAGTGCCTGATGGGATGAACTGTTTGCCAGCAGCTATACCAGTCAGCACTCAGGTGGCGCATGCAATGGGTGTCGCTTGGGCAGAGAAATTGAAGAAGACCGATAGTGTAGTTGTTTCTTATTCAGGCGACGGTTCAACAAGCAAATCTGATTTCCATGAAGCTTTGAACTTTGCTGGTGTTTTTAAAGTACCATTGATACACATAATCCAAAACAATCAATGGGCGATAAGTGTTCCGCGGTCAAAGCAGACAGCCGCTGAGACACTTGCACAAAAAGCAATTGCTTACGGTTTCGAGGGCGTTCAGGTGGATGGTAACGATGTCTTTGCTATGTATAAGGTGATAAGTGAGGCTGTGGAAAAAGCCAGGAAAGGCGGAGGGCCGACATTGGTTGAAATGTATACTTACAGGCTGGG
>DATDXT010000003.1:0-11178 GCA_035289185.1 archaeon
CATTCTTCATCTTCCACCATGTAGCGCTTTTCCCAGAAGAACTTTGGCCGAAAGGAATAGCTTTGAATGGATGGGTACTTGTAGAAGGAGAGAAGATGTCCAAATCAAAGGGAAATTTCATAACAGTAGGAGAAGCTGTAAACAAATGGGGAGCAGATGTCTTAAGACTTGTAGAAGCGAATGCAGGCTCGCCAGGAACAGACGATCCCAACATAGACATGAAGTTCTTCGAAAGTGCAAAGAAATTTGTAGACAGGTTCTACGATTTTTCCATAAACAACTACAACGAAGGAAGCACGAAAGAAAACATGGTCGATAAATGGCTGGAAAGTATTCTTAACAAGACTGTGTTAGAAATTACAAAACTGATGGATGAGACAAGGTTCAAGGATGTTACGGTCAAACTATTTGAGTTGCAGAACGATTTGTCATGGTACTTGAGAAGATGTGACAAGATGAACAAGAGCGCGATCAAGAATTTCATAGAGATAAAGACACATCTTTTATCACCGTTCATACCGCACACATGCGAGGAGATTTGGAGTAAGATTGGCAAGAAAGGACTGATTTCAACTGCAAAATGGCCAGAGATTACTGAAAAAGATGTAGACGAGAAAGTGTTGCAGATGGAGAAGCTTGTAAAGAAGACTGCCGATGATTTGAATCATGTTGTTTCTATAGCAGGCAAGAAAGAAAAAGCATTTTTGTATGTTGTAAGCGATGACGAATACAAGTACATGAAGGAAGCAGAAGAATTTCTAAGGAAAGCATTGGAATTTAAGGAGCTTCATGTGTTCAAGGTCTCTGACAAGAAGAAATACGATCCTCAGAACAAGTCGGTCAAGTCCAAGTTTGGCAAGCCAGGAATCTATTTGGAGTAGTTGTCGCGTTATTTAAACTTTCGAGCCGTAATTTTCATTGTCCTCTCCATGGAAGAATTGGAAGCTTTGCTTTCTACGTATTTCACAAAAGAATGTCCTGGTGCAGCAGTCATCATGATACATGACAACAAGATAATTCATAGGAAAGGATACGGATTGGCTGATGTATACACAGGTAAAAGAATAACAACAAAAACAATTTTCGATATAGGTTCTGTCACTAAACATTTTACGGCGACTGGCATAATGATTCTTGTAGAGAAAGGAAGATTGGATTACAATGACAGACTTTCTGAAATTTTCCCACAATTTCCGAAGTACGCAGAAAAAATAACAGTCAGACACCTCCTTCATCATACATCAGGTTTGAAGGATTACGAAGATTTGTTTGTTGAAAGTGGCAAGATAAAAGAAGATTGGGTCAAGCCGGTAAAGATTGTCAGATCCAAGTTCGAACCTACTGCGGACGATGTCATAGACTTGTTATCAAAACAAAAGAGGCTCCATTTCAATCCTGGAGAAAAATGGCAATATAGCAATTCTGGATATGTCGTGTTGGCAAAAATAATTGAAGAAATATCTGGAAGAACATTCCCACAGTTCATGAAGGAAGAAGTTTTTTTGCCATCTGGCATGGAACATTCATATGTATATGACAAAGACACTCCTAGAATAGATAATCGTGCAAAAAGCTACAGGCTGACAGATGGAGAAATGATGAATGCCGATTACACGCCATTTAATTTTATCTATGGAGATGGAAACGTAAATACAAATGCAGACGATATGCACAGATGGCATAAGGCTTTGTGCAACAGCAGTCTTGTAGATGGAAAATCTTTTAGACAATCAATTAGACCTGGCAAATTGAATGACGGTTCTCAGACAGGATATGGTTACGGGTGGTTTATATCTAAACAACTTAGCCACAGGAAGGTTCATCACTCGGGATCATGGTGCGGATTTGTAAGCTCGATGTCGTACTTTCCTAGAGAAAAAATCACAGTGGCAGTTTTGTCAAACTTAGAACAGTTCGGATACAGCATAGTCAATATTGCATCTGTTGTTTCTAAAAAATATCTAAAAAGCCAAAAAGGCTAAGATTTTGCCTTGAAAGTAAAGTATAAAAAGTTTACTTGTCAATTCATTACTTATGGTCGGAGATGAGATTTTACATCAGAAGAAAGGCCATGTCAATCTTGTTACTAATAGCAAATATGACGATGTTTACGATAATGATGGACGTTATACACATCCTGATTTGAACTTACCAGATAAGCTAGATAAATATTTGTCTGAGCATGCCATGAGAGAAGACACTACAACAGGATCGTTGATGGTCTACATTCTGAAAAGGGCTACAGTAGAAGATAAAAAATACAATTTTGATTCTTTGCCAATATCAAGAGGAGTCTATAGAAGCATAGCAGTGCCTGATGACCTTTATGACAAAATAAAAATGATGGCAGAATCTCAAAATACTTCATGGAACCAGCTAGCCAATGCAATATTTCAAGAATATGTGTATGAACTTGAGTCTAATTCCAAAGGTTAAAATACAATAAGAATTATTTTAATAGTAGATTGCTTTGAAGATAAACGACGTTACTTACGGAAAGTTCGAAATAAAGGAAAAAGTAATCAAGGAACTGATAGATTCGAAACCTGTGCAGAGATTGAAAGGCATCTGCCAATATGGAGTGCCGGATGAATTCTATTCTTTCAAAAATTATTCAAGATACGAGCATTCTGTGGGTGTGATGCTGCTGCTAAGAAAATTAAATGCTTCTCTCGAAGAACAGATTGCTGGATTGTTACATGACGTCTCTCATACAGCGTTTTCTCATGTTATCGATTGGGTTGTCGGTACAGCTGACAAGGAGGATTTTCAGGACAGGAATCATCAGAGGTTTGTTCTGAACACAGAAATACCAAAAATTTTATTGAAGAACGGTTTGAATGCAGATGAAATTGTGAACTTCAAGAACTTTTCTTTGCTGGAAAGGGAAATACCGAACGTATGTGCTGACAGAGTAGACTATTCACTCAAGGATTATATGACAGACAAGGCGGTGATAAAACCGTGTGTGGAGAACATGACAAATCATGATAACAAAATAGTCTTTTCCAACAAGGAATCTGCTCTGATGTTTGCATTGAACTTCCTCAAATGCCAGTCTGAACATTGGGGAGATGCTGAAAGGAATCTCAGATGGTACTTTTTCGCAGATGCAATGAAGATGGCTTTGAAAAATAACATAATTGTCATGGATGATTTTTATAAAGACGATTCTTATGTTGTTAAGAAGTTGACATCTAGTAAAAATAAGGAGATAAAAGGCTTGCTGAATATGCTCAGAGGAAAACTTGATTTCAAATTCGTAGATAAGAACCCAGAAATATTATTAAAGAAAAAGTTCCGATATGTAGACCCTGAATATTTAGAGAACGGAAAACTCTACAGACTAAGCGATACAAATGAAAACTTCAAAAACTTCCTGCATTTACAGAAAGCAGAGAATAATCTGGGATTAAAGATCAATCTTTTAAAGTAATTCATTCTAAGGTTTCCAACAGGTACAGTTCTCCCGGATCAAGCTTATTTGAATAATTCTTCAATAGTCTTTTTTCTTCGTAAGTAAGATCCGATATGAAAATATCTCCTTCCTCAAAAGTCCTGCCAGCCGTCGGTTCGTTCATGCTTATCGCAATCTTGTCGCCGCTCTTTGCAATCTGAACATTCTGTCCGCCTTTCTGTATCTCCTTCACCTTTCCAATCGCCTTACCATCAATCCTTTTCAATTTTGTTCCAGATGTAAGCGTGCCTGCAAGTATCTCAACTCCCACAATGCAAGGATCCTTTGCATGGAATATGCATCCTTTCAACACTTTCAACTTCACCGGTCTGCTTATTTTCTTCAATACAGCCTTTGCATCCTCTTCCTTCCTTTCCACGACCCATTTCTTATATTCATCGATTATCCTGTAGATGACTTCGCTGTGGAAAACTTTCACTCCCATATCCTTGGCAAGGTCTGCCATCTCGCTGTCGACTTTTACGTTGAAAATCATTATGCTTTTGTGTGCATCTTCTTTCACAGTCTGAAGTTCTACAACATCCTGTCTCACTATCTTCCCAACTTCGGCTTTCCTTATCGGAATGTTTTCCTCTGTCAAAAGTTTTATCATAGCCTCCAAGCTTCCCAATGTGTCAGCCTTTATGACAACACCATCTATCTGCTTTGAAAACTGTATGTCTTCCACTTCCTTCTGCACGATTTTCTTGGCATCTTCTATTTCGCTTTCTTTCTTTACTGCCACAAACGGCGATCCTGCAATCACATCTTCTATTCCGACTGCGGATATCTTGGCTCCGTCAGATGCTTCTATCTCTTCTATAGATTCAAACACTTTCTCAACTCTTAGGTCTTTCATTGGTTTCGGTTCCAATATTGCCTTGACTTTTGTAACTATAATCTTCCTGCCTCCTATAACGATGAAATCATTCCTCTTCAGTTTGCCATCATAAAGAATTGCGTCTAAGGTAACGCCCATGCCTTTGCTTTCTTTAACTTCCAATACCATTCCTCTTCCTTGGCTGGAAAGTTTCAGTTTCTCCTTTAGGAAATTTTGCGCTAACCCAGAAAGTACAACCAGCAATTCGGCAACACCTTCGCCTGTCATGCTTGATATAGGAACAATAGCAATCTGTTTTGTGAAGTTCTCTATCCTGTCGAACCTTTCAGATTCGAATCCACGTTCGGCAAGCTGGGATACAAGTGAATATACTTTCTTCTCAAGTTCATCTTTCACATCAGACCTTTGCTTGGTAAAGCTGTCCATGAAGCCAAGTTCCTTATGAGGCAGCCATCCTCTTATCTTGTCTATCTTCGTAGCCGCAACCACGAAAGGCACTTTAAATTCTTTCAATAGTTTCAGGCTTTCATCAGTCTGTTCCTGGAAACCTTCTGTAGTATCGACAACAAGTATGGCCAAATCAGAGACAGAACCGCCTCTTTTCCTCAGGCTTATGAATGCAGCATGACCAGGGGTGTCTAGAATCAATAATCCAGGCACATCAAGCTTGATTTTGAACTTTTCGAGAAGATTGCCGCATACTTTCTTGATGTTTGCCATGGGTATGTAGCTTGCACCAACATGCTGTGTCAGTTCGCCAGACTCGAGCTTTGTTACAGCGGTTCCCCTAATCTTGTCCAGCAAGGATGTCTTGCCGTGGTTTACGTGGCCCACCGTAACTACAATAGGGCTCCTTATGTTCTCTGACATACGAACTCCTAAAATCAATTTCCATACTATCCTTTAAAACAATTAGCTTTAAATATAGGGAAACTAAATTAATAGTAATATGAAGGGAATATCTGAGATAATTGCAACAGTCCTTATTTTGATGATTGTAGTAGGTCTAGCAGGAACAGTATTCGTCTATTTGCAAAGTTCTCTCACAGGAAGAGTAGCCAAGCAGGTGGATCTTATTGACGTAAGCTGCAACACAACACATGTTTTCGCGACAGCGAAGAATTTCGATCCTAAACTGATATTGACAGTTGCCTCTGACATTTCGGTCTTTTTAAATGGAGCACCAGTAGCACTAGCACCAGCTGATTGGACTTCGCCAACCATAGCTGCAGGATCATCTGAAACAGTTACATTGACATGTAGTTCTTGTCCACAAGGAACCAGTGTTGCCGTAAAAGTTGTAGGTCCTAGCAACTCAGTCGAAAGATCAGTAGTCTGCTAAATTGTCTAAATTCTTCAAGTTCTTGGATTAGCTTTAAATATAATCCAAAACAAATCTAATAGTAATATGAAGGGAATATCTGAGATAATCGCAACAGTACTTATTTTGATGATTGTAGTAGGTTTGGCAGGAACAGTATTCGTCTATTTGCAAAGTTCACTTCTCGGAAGAGTGTCAAAGAACATAGATTTGATAGATGTAAGCTGTGATGCAGGTGGTGGCAGAATCTATACCACAATAAAGAACTTCGACCCTAAACTGGTATTGGTAGTCGATCCGGTGTCAGCATCCGAAGTTTCATTCAGGTATAATGGGGCTCCTGTTACTCCTACAACTTGGATTCCTTTAGCAAACATAACAGCTGCAGGTTCTGGAGCAGCTCAGATAAACTGTGCATCACCATGTCCACAAGGAACCACTGTCACAATTAAAGTGATAGGTCCAACAAACTCGGTAGAAAGATCGGTTATCTGTTAAACTACTTCTTTTTCTTCCATTTGTCTTTTAGTTTGTCCCATTGCTGGCTTGCTTTGTCAAAGTTGCTTTCCTTGGATTTGTATTTGTAGCCTCGCTTTTTAGAATAGTTGGACTTTGATGGCGGTAATAGCAAATATATCAACACTCCCACTACAGCAACTATAGGTATGACTATCTTTAACAAATTGAATAATCTTTCATTTCTTATCTTTACTATTTTGTCGACTTCGGTGGATGTCGTATTCATCAAAGACTTCAAAGGTTCCAATAAGAAGTATGTATTGTAGTAGTCATTGTTGCTCAGATAGCCTTGCGCCTGGTTGAACATCGCCTTGAACTGGTTGAAAGAGTCTTCTGCAGTCTTTGCATCTATGCCTTGAATCTTGAATCCGTTTATCTGTCCTTCCCATCTTGTTAGCTTTTCTGACAAATCTGAAATAAGAATGTTGATGTTTGTTCTTTCTGTCTGTCCAGGCACTACTCTTACTGCCAAGTTGGATGTTTTGGTAAGGTTGGTGCTGTATGCTCTCATAGTTCCGCTGTATTCCTTTATCTCTGATCCGCCGTTGAAAGTCACAAGGAATATCCCTGTCGCACCTCCTGCTAATGTAACGTTTTCTGCATTACTGCTCCATATGCTTTTATCCAGATTATCTATGGTAAAATGTATCGTCTGAGATTCGGTCCCATCATTCTTGATAGTTATAGGAACCACCTTGCTGGCATTCACATCAACTGAAACTGTTGTCGGCGCATCCACAAAACCAAATGCTATCGAATAATCTATGACACTCAAGTAGCCTGTGACAAAATAGGATGCATAATTTGATGTAGCTGTACTGTTGCAGTCGAACTTGTAATAGCCTTTAGGCAAGACTGTCGCATAGGGATTGGCGACCGACGTGGAATTTTTGTAAAGGCTTACAGTAACTCCGCTTGACAGAGAAGAGCATGAGACATTGACCTGCGTGTAATTGAATACTTGCAATGCCGGCAAAATCGTAATTGAGATGCTTGGAACAGCCTTTCCCACAATGAACGTGTTTTTTGCTGTAGTGTTCCAGCTGTTATAAGAGTTGTTTCCATATATCTTCCAGTAGAAAGCGCCTGCAGGCAGTGTTACGCTGTAGCTTGATGTATTTGTCCCTGAGGTCCTGGCCATCGTGTAGTTGGTCGGTGTTCCACTGTAGTTCAGTTCTATGAAGCTGACATTGAAGCCGTTGGGGTCGTTCAAGTCCCACCATGTAGCACTCCAAGTAGCTGAAGAGGATGTGTAGTTTGCAGGTATGGAAGTTGCGACCGAATATCTTGGTGTCGGATAAATAACGCTTACAGTCTGTGCAACGCCTGTTGAGTTTGCCGTGTAATTGCTTCCTCCTGTAGAGTTCGCAAAGAAGACATAATTGCCTATCGCCAATGGTGGAGAGGAGAACAGGTAGTTAAGTTGGTTCGGATTTGAAGATATCAGGACATTGTCTTTGTAAAGGGATATTGTGCCTGTCTTTGCAACGATTGTTATGTTCAATACAGTCCCATTTTCTAAAAAGATGTTCTGGTTAAGATTGTCATTCAGATACATGCTTATCATGTTTGGAGCCTGGCTTACGTTGTAGGAAATCTGTCCTGTCGTGTTCCAATTGCTGTAGGTATCATTGGCATACCATTGGTAGGTATAGGTGCCTGCCGCAAGATCGGTCCTATTGACAGTATACATTCCACTTCCAGAAGACAGTACAGTTTCATTTACACCGTTCCAATTGAAAATAGTAGCGTTTATGCCTATGTTGTCGTTCCAGGTTATGTTGAAAAAGTATGTAGCATTGCTGGCGTATGTCGCAGGCGATGTTGGATTTGTCATATTGTTGGAAAATGCAGGCGCAAACGTATCTTTTGTCGTTACATTCACAAGCGTTGAGTTGTATACTGCCCCAGAGTCGAATGTGGAAACGTTGAAGCTGAAGTTTCCCAATGAAGGTGTGGTTATGTTGAATGAGAAGTACTGAGTCGATCCTGCCGCTATGCTTATGCCGGTGTTCCATACAAGTGTGCCGCCGATTTGCTGGACAGTTGCCGGATTCGGGTTGCCGATGTAGGTGAAGCCTGACGGCAGAGTTATGTTGACGTTTGTTATTGTGTTTGTCGCATGAGTGTTGTTTACAGTGAAGTTCAATAATGTCGATGTAAGCATTCCGAAGCTGGTAGGTGTTACAGTAGACTCGAAGGCCGCTGCATGAACATTAGATGAAAATACTAGAATCAACATTGCAAAAGCCATTAGTATGTAAAGGTTCTTTCCAGTCATCAATTATAGATTTGTCTAAGCTCTAAATTATAGATTACACCAAGACTTAAATCTTTTATCTTCCAATAGTTGTTTAATGTCCAAGGTAATCGTAGACTATGCGAAATGCGATTCTGTTGCAAATTTGATAAAGAGTTACATGATCCCTACAGACAAGGAAGAGCCGACAAACATCAATCTTCCTGCAGACGTCACCAAGAATTTCTATTTCATGCTAGTAGCAATATGCCATCAGACCACGCCTTTGGTAGGCCAGCCTTTGACCGGCTATATTAATAGCAAGCAGTACAGAGGTTTCGATTATCTCAGGGAAAAACTGTTGAATGTTGTTTCAAATGATAATTCTATCGTTTATCCAGACAGACTTTCCAAGATAACAGGAGAGGATATCATAGAACTTCTTAGGGATGAGAAAGGAGAGTCCAAGATATCCGATCCTGATGGAAGAGCAAGACTGCTGAATGATATGGGAGCCAAGATGGAAAGCATCGGATGGACAAGCATTCAGGACATTTATGATTTGAGCGAAGGTTTTGTCGCAAGCGAGAATGGAAGAGGACTCTACAATATTCTTTCTAACTTTGAAGCATATTCCGATCCTGTGAAAAAGAAAAGTTCATACCTGTTTTCAATAATGAAGAATGAAAAGTTCTGGTCTTTCAATGACGATGATAAACTGCTGCCACCTGTGGATTATCATGAGACAAGATTGGCTTTGAGGCAGGGAACAATAAAGATAGTGGACAAAGATCTCAGAAGGAAAATATTGAACAAAGAAGAGGTTACACAGGATGAAGATATAGAGATAAGGCGCAGTGTACAGGATGCAATGGTTTACATCGGAAGGAACACAGGATTTTCACATGCCAAGCTGCATTATTATTTTTGGAACCATGCAAGGAACTGCTGCTCGAGAGATTCACCACACTGTTTCGTACATCCTGACAACGACACTCTCCCAGAAAGATACAGCAATAGGAATTTGCAGATGTTCAATCATCCAAGTGGATGTGTTATCGGGTCTGTTTGTGACAGTAAAGGTTTGCCAAATGAGATGAAGCCTGTTGATCATAAGGTAAATACGCATTTCTACTGATATTTCATGAAAATTAAATACGAATTAGACAATATGTTTATTCATGAAGGATTTCAGATGCGGCGTCTGTGGTAAGGAGTTTGAAAAAGATTCCAGCCTTATCCAGCACAAGAAAGATGCGCATGAAGGACAGACAAAGAATAAAAAACCGTTGAAGATCGGAAAGCTTTTACCTTACATCATAGGTCTTGCTATACTTGCTTTTATAGTCTATGTCATTTACTCTTCAGTAAGCGCATTATCATCAAGCACCATAGGATCGTTTGACATTGCATCTTCTTTCGTTCCTTACAGAGGAAACGCTTCTGCAAATGTCAACATAATAGCATTCGGCGATTATCAATGTCCAGTGTGCAAGGAATCTTTCTTGACATCCGAGCCTCAAATACTGGAAACTTATGTGAACACGGGCAAGGTAAAAATGTACTTCATGGATTTTGCTTTCTTGGGGCCTGATTCACATACATTATCGCTTGGTGCCTGGTGCGCCAACGAACAGAATATTTATTATGAATATCATGACTACATCTATTCCAATCAGAAACGTGAAAATAGCGGTTGGGCGACTCCAGAAAAATTGAAAATCATCGCACAGAACATACCAGGATTGGATATTCAGCAGTTCAGCAGTTGCTTGGATAGTAAGAAGTATTCTTCCAATGTTCAGGAGCTTACACAGCTTGGTAGAAACAGTGGAGTAAGCGGCACCCCGACATTCTTCATAGGCAATGACGAGACAGGATATGTATCGATTATCGGTTCGCAGCCATTCTCGATCTTCCAGAAGAACATAGAATCCAAACTTGCAATTTCTTAATCATTTTCTTTTCATTATCGAGAAAGACAATACAGCTAAAATGATTATCACTATTTTCGTAGACTCGCAGAATATGCATATGGAATTCAGCACGAACAGTTCTATGTATGTAAGATAGAAGGAAGGGACAAGTATCGCAATTGACAAGTAAAAGGAATATTTGATATATTTGACACCTCTTTCATACAAGCTTAGCAGCACTATCATCAATACAAAATATGCCGCACCAAGAGATGCTGTCGGTATCCCGAACATTTCAGAGTAGGAACTTTTGTTCACCGTTTCGCATGAGATATAGCTTGATATCTCGCAAATAGAGCTTCCGAAATAATGCTGGTATGTAAGGAAGATAGTTATACCAAGTCCGATGAATGAAAGTACAATCATCAGCGATACAATGTTGCTTGTTTCCATAAATTAATATGAAAACTGCTTGCTTTTAACAATTTCTGAGAGATACGACTAGAACAATAAGTAATGCTCCCTACGGGATTTGAACCCATGTTTGCAGACCATTAATTGGTTTCCTGCCTTGCCCTGCTTTCATCTCTTTATCAAACCTTTCTGAGACAAGCTCGAAAGGGCATTGGACGGACAGTTTATCCTGTGTCCTTGACCGGGCTAGACGAAGGGAGCCTATAAGGTAGTATTGATTTGCATTGTAATATTTTTAAACCTTACATGACAGCAGTCTGTAAAAGGCAGATAATATTTAAAATATTCTTTTGGGAGTTTCTATGGATGTTATGGTAGGCACGTTGAATGTTTTGCCATCGTTTGTACTTTCCCTATATTCCAATTCCAAATAAGTCCCGTCAGGTAAATTTATAAATCTTCTTCCTGTCT
>DATDXT010000004.1:0-4885 GCA_035289185.1 archaeon
GTAAAGGTTTTAGATAGGGTAAAAGATGGCTATAAGAAATCCGCACAGGAAACACTTGGGAAATGGTTCAAAAAATGATTTATTCGTTAATTTACATAAGAAATTAAAGATGAGAGCACAGAAGTCTAGCAGAGAAATAAAAGATATTGCATTCGACAACAAGATAGATACAAGATACATACTTGGCATAAAGACATATATAGCACATGATGACCTCGAAGAGGATTACTTGAGGATTATTTTAAAGAAACGTGGAGATGGAAGAATGTTTTTATATAAAGGAAGCGGCAGTTTCGTTTTTAAAATAACTTCTAATGGAAAAATACCAATAGACCTCAACACATCAGATGACTTGTATTTTATAGAAATGAGAAAACAGATTATGGGATTTAAAAATTATGAGATACATCTCTATTCCTAGTTAATTTAGATAATCGAAATAATAATTATGGAAAGGGAAGATTTGGTGGAAAAAATCATCAGTCTATGTAAGAGAAGGGGAATAATCTTCCCCACTTCAGAGATTTACGGGAATTTTGCTGGATTCTTCGACTATGGAAACTACGGCTCGTTGATGAAGAGGAATGTCGAAGATTCTTGGATAAAGCATTTTGTGACTGGAAGGGATGACGTAGTGTTGATTGATGGTGCTACAATAACTCATCCACTTGTTTGGAAAGCAAGCGGACATGTTGATTCTTTCAACGATCCTTTGGTGGAATGCAAGAAATGCCACAAGAGATTTAGAGCAGACCATTTGGTTGAGAGTAAATTGAACATTTCCGTGGACGGTCTTGCAAGAGAACAGATACAAGAACTCATAACCAAGCACAAGATTGTCTGTCCGGAATGCAAAGGTGAATTTACAGTCATAAAGATGTTCAACCTCATGTTCAAGACACATGTAGGATCTACAGAGGACGATGCTTCTGCGACCTATTTGCGACCAGAGACAGCACAACTTATTTTTTCTGATTTCAAACAGATAGCAACTACTTCCAGAAAGAAACTGCCGTTCGGAATGGCGCAGATTGGAAGAGCATTTAGGAACGAGATATCTCCAAGAAACTTTGTCTTCAGGTCTAGAGAATTTACACAGATGGAAATAGAATTTTTCATACATCCTGAAAAGATGGACAAATGCGATTTGATTGACAAGAACTTTGAATTGAATGTGTTGACAGAAGATATGCAGGAAAAGAAGCAGGATCATAAAAAAATGAAAGTCGGTGAAATTTTAGATAAAAACACTATAAGAACAAAATGGCACACTTATTGGATTGTTGAATCTTTGAAATGGCTCACTAGCATAGGAATAAGGGAAGAAAATCTTAGGTTAAGACAGCATGTAAAAGCCGAACTTTCGCATTATTCATCTGAGACATGGGACATAGAATACAACTATCCTTGGGGATGGAAAGAGCTTGTCGGTATTGCAAATAGAGGAGATTTTGATTTGAAACAACATGCAAAGATCAGCAAAGAGGAATTGTCTTATTTCGATGAAGAAGCAAAGAAAAGGATGGTGCCGCATGTGATTGAACCTTCCTTTGGACTGGATAGGATAATCTTAACATTATTGCTTGATGCTTATGATGAAAAGGTGGAGAAAGGAGAAACGAAGATTGTTTTGAAATTGAATTCAAAAATAGCACCTCTGACTGTCGGTGTATTTCCTCTCATGAAGAAGGATGGATTAGACGATAAGGCCAGAGATATAACAGAATCATTGAAGAATGAGATTATTTGTGAATATGATGACAGCGGCTCTATAGGAAAGAGATATGCTAGAATGGATGAGATAGGAACTCCATGGTGCATAACTGTAGACTATGACAGTTCGAGAGACAAGAAGGTAACTATAAGAGACAGAGATACGACCAAGCAAAAAAGAATCAAAATAACTGATGTAGATGATGTTATAAAATCCTTGTTGGCAGGCAAAACTAAATTTGATGAAGCTTGATTACTTAAAATCTCTTCCCCACTGAGTTTTGTTCCATATCCTTTCATGGAAGTAATATGCTACTGTGGCTAGAAAATTGCTTAAAATCGTAGCGCCCAATGATATTTCAAGGTTCTTTGTAAAAACGTATACTGCGACAAAATCCAATCCTGCTCCTATCAATGTGAATGTTATAGACTTTACGATAGACCTCTTTTTCTGTAGCTGGAAATGATTCTTCTGTTTTTTGAAATGGTATTTTGTATGCGGCATAAATTGGCTTACCTTAAATTATTTTATACTTTATTAAATAAAAGTGCGTGGACCGGGATTTGAACCCGGGTTTCTGCCTTGGCAAGGCAAAGTCTTGGACCAGGCTGGACTATCCACGCATTACTAATAAATTATAGGAGTAAATTTTAATTAATAGTATTACAAATCGTTTTCCTTATTCACAGGATCTGTCATGAAATAAACTAGAGCAACAGCACCGATCAATGCCAAGCTTGAAACTCCTCCACCAGCGGCCAAATCCATTTCTGGTCTAACTTCCCTATACAAAACCTCTTCATAAACTTTTCTCATATTTTCTACCTCGCCTCTGGCCCAATCTAATGTAACCATCTCGTTAGCATAAACTTCGCTATCCACAGTTTGGGTATCGATATCAGGCAGTTTATTGAAAATATTTTCTGCAGAAGCTCTTATATTGTCTCCTTTTTCTTTATGTTCATCATATAGATAGGTTTTTACGTGATTGTCATATTCGTTCATTACATCCAATAATTCTTTTCTTGCGGGTCTAGGATTAGGATAGTTGGGTGGTATATAACGTGTTTTAGGGGTGCATGTACTGTGACCATCGCCGTCAGAATGACATTCTGTATAAGTTTCTGTTCTTCCCGGAGTATAATCCAGATATCCTTTAGCTGACCCAAGAGATGCTGCAATAGTTCTTAGAGAACCATTCAAAAGTCTTTCATTTGGATGGAGAGAAGTTGCCTCACTTTCTGCATCAGCATGTATCTTTGCAGCGTAACCTATGTTAAGACTGCCTGCTCCAATAGCAGCAAGAGTTGCCATGGGAAACCAATGTCTTATAACTTCATCTAAAAACTCTCTTCTACTAAAATTTACAGAATTGTCTTTATTTTCATATTCTCTATCTTCTTCTGAATCTGTTTCATGTACAATACTTCCATCGGAATTTATTTCATCATAGACTGGTATTGCTACTTTGATTGGTCTGTATTTATCCAGTTCAAACTCATCATCTATGTTTTCTTCCATGGTTATCTTAATATGATAACAAAAGTAATCTTTTTAAATCCAACTAGAACTGACCAAATATACTTCCGAAACCTTCGACTGCCTTGTTCTGCTCCTCTTTTATCGCATGTATTATCTGGTCTCTTTCCTTGCCTTCCACGACTTTAACCAAATCCTTTACCAATTCCATAGCTTTGTGACATTGACTGTCCAGCCCAGAAATATAGACATAAAACCCAGTCTTGCCCAGAGATGGACCATCTTTAAAGATCAATGATGCTAGAGAAACAACAGGATCTGCCGATAGTGTATCCTTTACCTTTGACGCGTTCTTCGATTCTGCATGCAATACTAGCTCCACATCATCACCTGTTAAATTTATTTAAGATAGAAAGTTTAAAAAGATTTCAATGGCTGCAAGATCTTCTAGGACAAAATCCTTAGAGGTGAACCTCATAATCCTTATTTCCATAGCGTTAGCAATTTCAGCTATATTGAACATCTACAACTTCAACATATACAGACAGCTTAATGGCGGAACTGCAGTTGTCAACAACAATCTCAATGTGGGAAATACGAGTGGGATAGAAGAACTGTCAACATCCGGTTTCATAAAAGTGGACAATGTCACTGTGCAGGATTTCCCAGACTATTCAGAAATAATCTTGGCCAACAATTGCAAAGGATTGATTGGTGCTGTCGATTCCATGCAAGCACAATCCATAAAGGACGGTCTTGAAGGTGTTTTAAGCGCCAGGCCAAACTCGCATGATTTGATGAAAGATGCTTTCAATGTTTTTAACATAAAGATATTGATGGTCAAAGTGATGGATGTAAAAGGCGGGAACTTTGTCGGCAAATTGATTTTACAACAAGGCGACAAGCTTGCAAATTTGGATGTAAGGCCAAGCGACGGTGTTGCATTGGCGCTTAGGACTGGCGCAGATGTCTATATTAACAGCACTTTGTTCGTGGAAAAATCGGAGAATATCTGCTGATTGTAGGATATTTAAAGATTACTTTTCTTATGTATTGTAGATGTGAATGGGATTTCGATGGAAGAATTGCGAAAAGAACGAATTTTAGATAAGTATCCCGTTTTGGATGGCGTGGTAGGACTTACTGGGATTTATCTTATCGGGACTTTTTCTTTGGCATATAGGTACTCTAAAAGAGTTAGGAATTTTTTGGGGGCAGATGAATCTGAAAACATTACTGACATTGCAATGGTGACCATAATTCCTAATTTTATGATGTTTGGAGTGTCATTTTATTCGCATCTAAAAACTGGACACACCATTGTTCCATATGGTAGCGTGATAATTACTGCATTGTTTGGATCGAATATGGCTTATTTCTTATCAAGACCTGTTGTTGAATTGGGACATCTGACTCATGATATATACAAAAGAAGAATGGCAAGGGAAAACCGTATATAATTGTTTTATCTTTGAAAAATAAAGCTGTATTTTGCCCCCGTTGTTATACGTGAACTCACCGGAAATGCACGCTAGATAACTGGATATGTAGTACATGCTATTCTGATTTTATGGAATTGGTCAAATTAGAGGATTTGCCTGATAAGATTAGGTTTAGGTTAGATGAGAATTTCAGAAAAAGAATATTCGACTTAGCTATAAAGAAAACTGGCAGTAGTGGTCATTTATCTAA
>DATDXT010000005.1:0-2580 GCA_035289185.1 archaeon
TACAAGACAGCTTGGATATCGGACTTCACAAGAGGCGGATTGGGAGCTGCCGGAGATGACCACAAGATGCTTTTGATGTCTCTGATATACTGGGCTTCCAACAAGCATGTCGCACAACAATTGAGTAACATAGCGTTCGGCCAGACATCGACACTTATAGGAACAGTGGATGATGATCTTTATGAATCATTTACATTTACTTTAGGTCTTGGACAGCCTTACTGATTATCCTTGTGAATCCATGAACTCCTTCCTTCCTTTTTGCATTCACCAGTTTCAGTTGCTCCAAATGATCTATGTAGTTTGTGAACATCCTCTCAGTTACAGCATTCTTAGCCCGTTTGCTGTATTCAAGATAAAGTTCGGAAGAGACATATTCTTTTCCGATTTCTAGGATTTCCATTATTGTCCTTTCATTGTCTGTTATCTTTTCCTTGAGCAATTCCTGCTTTACTCTTTTCAGATTTATCACAGATTGTTTGACATGTGACGTCTTCAAAATATCAGATCCTTCTTCTTCTGCAACTCTTCCAGCTTTCAACAAGCAATCCAGTCCGACTCTTATGTCACTTCCATAATTCAGTACAGTGTTGGCAATCAGCAGGTCCACTCCTGCTTCCACGGAAAAGAAAGCATTTTTTGTCCTCTGCTTTATTATGTCCTTCATCTCGTTGATAGTATATTGTTTGAATTCTATGCCATCTATGTTCAAGCTGCTCTTGACCCTCGGCTCCGTGTCGGAAAATATGTGAGGATCGTTCGAAATGAAAATTAACATTAGAGGTTCTTTCAATTGCTGTCCCATTCTTGTCAAGTCATAGAGAACAGAACTGTCTTTGTAGATCAGTTGGTCTGCTTCATCAAGACAAATAACCATTGATTTGTTTACTTTGTTGAATGTCTCCACGAGTTTTTCCACAATCTCATCCTTCGGCCAGCCACGTCTGCTGACAGGATAGCCAATTTCTTGAGTTATCTTCGACAGTACAGATGTCGCAGTCGTATATTCCCAGCAGTTTATGTACAAAGTCTTGATGCCAGAAAAGTTTTCAAACTCCCTGAAGACGAATTTGATGCTTGCCGTCTTCCCTATTCCAGGTCCTCCAAATATGAAGACATTTTGAGTCCTCTTACCATCTGCCAACTTGTTCAAATGCATTGACAGCATCTGTATCTGGCCTTCTCTATGTGGTAGCATGTCTGGCAGGTACTCATAGCTGAGGATTTTCTCGTTCTTAAACACGGATGAAGTCTCCATTAAAACTATATAAACTATTAGATTAGAAAAATTATAAGGTTGATTAAAAATGGAAATGGATATTTTGAAGGAAAAAGAAAACCACCTTTTGAAGAGAAAAGAACTGGAGATAGAGATAAAGCATGAGAAAGCCACTCCATCTAAGACAGATATAGTAAAAGAGTTGTCGACAAGATATTCTGTGCCAGAGGAAAATATAGTCCTTGATTATGTGGAGACAGGCAAAGGAACAAGATCGGCGTTCGCAAAAGCCAAGTTATACAAAGAGAAGCCAAAGATAAAAGTCAAAAAATCAAAAGAAGTAGCCAAACCTCAGGAGAAAAAGGCGTAGAACATGTCTGTCTGGTCTGGTGAAAAAGTAGCCAAGTTTGTAGAACAGCCGCCTGAGATAAAGATAAATCCCAATGGTGTTGATGTAAAAGTTTCAGAGATTTTCTTGATAGACGAGGATTCTGTTTCTATAGTTGATGGCAGCGTTAGGGAAAATTCTTCCAAGACTCTTGTAAAGCCTGATAAAGATGGGTTCTATAATCTGAAGAGAGGTGTCTATGAACTGAGGGTTGCAAATAAAGTGACCATACCAAAGGATGCTGTGGCCTTTTTCTTTCCAAGATCGACTTTCAACAGACTAGGTATGATAAAGTCGGAGAGCGCTATAGGAGATTCCGGTTATTCAGGTTATGCTACAGTCACCGTTTTCGTGCCTATTAAAAGTTTTAAAGTCAAAAAGGATGAATATTGGATACAGGTAATGTTCAAGAAAGCCGAGGAGTCTGAAAAAAGCTATTCGGGCCATTGGCAGAATGAAAAACCAAGGGATAAAAAATGAAACACAAACCAGTAAAAGTAAGCGATTTGATAAATAACAAGGGAAGGATTTGTCTCAGATGTGGAAGTGGAACCTACATGGCCAGTCATAAGGATAGGTTTTCCTGTGGCAAGTGCCATATGACAGAGTTTAAGAAATAAATTTACAAAAACTTCAAAGCTTCCATTATCCTGTTTACTTCATATCCAGTTGTGGAATATCCTGCAGCACATCCATTGCTGTTAGCTGCTATACAGCTTCCAACAAAGGGGGAACCGAAGTTTGCCGTGCCGATGTCAGCATCTACTTTCAAAAAATCCTTCACAAATTTGATTTCCTCCTCCTTTGCATCCCTGTGCATCAAGCATCCTTTATTGGTCGCCACACTTGCAGATCCGACAGTTCTTATCCCGGCTATCGTATGGTATTTAGATTCCACATCCAAGCAGTCTTCTATCTTCTTCTTGTCGCTCTGGGAAAAGAAATCGCTTATGATTGCTCCATTGTCATTTGC
>DATDXT010000006.1:0-7431 GCA_035289185.1 archaeon
TCCAATGAACCGTAGATTACTCTGTGGATGACTGTAGGTGTATGTTCCTTTCCATCAGGACCAATGTAAATGAGCTTGAATCTTTTAGGCATCTGGAAATCCAACTGTATTGTAGCACACTGCCAATCTCTTCCCATTGAATCCTTTATGTCAACGTCAATCTTCGGACCATAGAATGCACCTTCCTTTTCTTTTATCTCTGGTTTTATACCTTTCTCCTTCACTACTTTTTTCAAGATGTCAGTCGCATTGTTCCATTGCTCTTCTGTTCCCATGTGGTCGTCAGGCATGGTGGAAATCTTCAGCTTGTAATTAAGGTTGAAAATACCGTACATCTTTACCATCAAATCTATCTGCTCCTTTATCTCGCTCTCTATCTGGTCTTCTGTGACGAAAATGTGAGCATCATCCTGCGTCAAAATTTTTACTCTGAACAAACCACTTGCTACACCACTCAATTCATTTCTAAAGAGCTGGTCGAAATCTGCTACTCTCAACGGCAACTCTTTATAGCTCCATTTCTTTGACTTGAAGATCATGAATGTTGAAGGGCAGTTCATAGGTTTTAATCCGAACTCATCCTCGCCTAAGTTCGTTAAAAACATGTTGTCCTGATAATGGTCCCAGTGTCCGCTCACTCTCCAAAGTACAGTATTTGCCAATGCTGGAGTGCTTACTTCGATATAGTTTCTCTTTGCCAGTTCCGACCTTATAAAATCCATCAAAATATTCCTTATCTTTATTCCTTTGTCATGCCAATAGACCATTCCTGGTGACGGCTCTTGGAAACTGAACAAATCTAATTTCTCTCCGATTATCCTGTGGTCTGTCTCAGGCAGTCCTGTGAAATCGCTTCTTTGTATCCTTGACATCATTGCATGCTCGCTCAACTGTTCTCGTTCCTTCTTCGCAGGTTTTGATAACTCTTTTTTAACCTCTTCCCTTAATGAATAATGCCTTGACTGCTCTGCCAATGGATGTCCTTTTATTGACAAACTCATTTTTTTGTTCCATCCAAAAGGTGCACGATAAGTATCAATGTCCAATTTCTTTGCATGTGATTCCATTAATTTTAAAACGTCCAGTGCGTCTGCGGGCTTTGCAAGGTCGCTGCTCAAATGGGCAAACGGATAGATCAAAAGCTTGTTGCATTTCAACTTTCCAAGGAAATCTTTCACCTCATCTACAGACTGCTTGACCAAATCTTCATTGTCACCACGTTCTGCGGAAACAAATAAAACTAGAGTATTCTCCATCCTGTGCTTCTTCTTCTCAACTTCCTCTGCAGACTTTATCTCCTTCTCCAAAGGCTCATACTCTATCCAGTCTACATGTGTTTGCAGTATTCTCATACGATCACGGTTAATTAATTTTAGCCCAGATACTTAAAATCCTTGAAGATAATGCTTTTCTAAATCGTCCGCTGTCATTTTTGACTTACGGTTGCTGTAAAGGGCAAATTCTATCTGGCTGAATTTCTCCCCATTGCAGAGATTAATCTCGTATTTTTCATCATCCAGCTCAGGATAGTAGTCTGAGCATGCGACTAGAGGACTTCTTTTATATTCCATTCCTTGTCACCTCCTTGGACTATCTTTTCTATTATCGACGGTCTTCCGACCTTTCCATCAGAAACCTGAAGAGAAAACTTTGAAAATGAGACCAGCAAATCCAAATGGCATCTTCTAAAAGCATATGGGGAAATAGAAACTCTTTCCAAGTTTGGGCATCTTTCGACTATGGCTTTGAATAGCTTCCTGCTTACAAATTTCCTGAAATGTGCAGACTTTACCTTTTTGTTCAACTTTGCTAAATCAGAATAAGAAGATATGACGACGTGTTTGACACTCACCTAGCTGTCCGTAATTCACCGTTCACCATTTTCACCTTAATCTAATTATGGGTTTTTTGTTTAATAAAGGGGTTTCTAAATGTCACAAAATTTCATCTTTTATGTCTTCTGGCTATCTTTAAAAGCTCGCCCTCAATAATATATTCTACATTTCTTTTTACAACCACCTCTATGTCTGATAACTGTTGTAAATGGGATAAATAGAAATTTAGTTCTGCACTGTTCCTTTTGAAATTTTCCTGTAAGATGGATATGCCCAATTCAAGACCTTCCTCAAAAGGGTTTCTTTCTATTTTCCAATTATACATCAAATCATTGTATGATACATTTAAAGCATATAATGGATCATCGTGGTTCTGTGGATTGTAGTCGTTTAAATCCAAGTGACTTATTCCATCATCTTGAAATATTATGTTGCCGGCATGCCTATCTCGTAACCCTATGGCAGCCGACATATTAAGCTGCTCTCCCAAGCTTCTTGTGTACAGCCCGTTTTTTAATCCTGATGTTGATATGTGCATTCCCCTAATCTCAGATAATATCATAAATTTATTTTTAATGTCTATTGCTACTTTTGTATAAGTTCTTCCACCCAACAATTGAAAAAGCATTATTCCTATATATTCTCTGACATTACATTTTTTAAAATATATGGCATATGGAATGTCATCTACAATTATGGACTGTTTATACGTTTCGATGCCTTTTATTTCTAAACCTCCACTGTATCTCATTTCATTCACAGCTATGTCCAAAAATCTTGCAACAGCTTTTTTAGCTTTATGCTCATACAAAATGTGTGGTGATATGTATCCTATATCTAATACCTCATATTCCAAGTTTCTTTCCCCCGCCAGTGTTAGCGACATTTAGTTCACAGCCTAAGCTTACATTATAATCTTTTTAAACTCTTTGGTTGGGCCAAGTTGTCTTTGTTTAATTGATTAAAATATTAGCAGTTAAAATGTTATTACGAACAGTCCCGTCGTCTAGCGGCCAAGGATGTCAGGCTTTGGATCTTAAAATCTAAAGCACAGATAAAAGATGAAGAGAAGACACCTGAATACTGCAGTTCGAATCTGCACGGGACTATTTATTTCTTTAATGGTTTAATCAAATTTAGAATATGACAGAAAGTAAAACTGTTGACAAAGACCTAAAGAAAATGAATGGGTCCCAACTACAGCAAGAAGCCATGAAGTTGAGAAAAGGCATAAGATATCATAGGGATCAGAAACGAGACGATAGATGCTGGTTGGATGATGTCATGTTATATGGTCTGTTGCCTGAGAAAAAGAATGCTGATTTTCAATTACCGCCTAAGAAATATTTTTTGGAAGGGTGCGGAAGGTTTTGGGAAGAGAGACAGAATAATCCATCAAATGTGGATAAGAGCACAAAAGATGTAGGGGCATATATTGTAAAACTTATGGAAAACAACATCTATGGAAAGGATTATAAAAAGATAGCCGAAGCATTCGCAAAATACATAGTTACCATAGGAAAATTCCATCCAGCAGATTCTTTTGTCAAATATGAGATGAGACAATTGAAAAAATAAGTTCTAGGTGTATAATTGTTTGTTAGGGGCTTGTAGGTCAACGGTAGACCGCTTGCATAGATTATTAATTAATCGCAAGAGGCATGCAAGAAGCTAGGGGTTCGAATCCCCTCAAGTCCATAAATTTTTTTATCTGATAACATCTATTCCAAACTTTTTGCTGAAATCCTTCATCACTGGCTTTTCGAAACTCATAGGTCCCAAGATGTATGGAGATTTTACTCCTGTCATTATTACGATGACCTGAAGTCTCCTGTCAAACTCCGGCAGTACTCTTGCCCCCCAAAAGACCTGCGCATCAGAACTCAAATGCTTAGCAACAGCTTCTCCAATAAGATTGACTTCATCCAATTTCAAATCTGTACCGCCGGTTATGTGTATCAATGCTCCAGATGCTCCCGCATAGTCCACTTCAAGCAAAGGATTGTCCAATGCTTTTGTTATGGCTTCTTTCGCCCTGTCTGAACTGCTAGATTCGCCTACACCTATCGCAGCCACTCCGCCAGAATGCATCAATGATTTGACGTCTGCATAATCAAGATTCACCAAGCTAGGCAATGTGATTGTCTCAGTTATTCCTTTAATCATGCTTGCAATCAATTCATCTGCGACTGCAAATGCCTGCTGTATTGTCAAGTTTCCTGCATACTTCAACAATCTGTCATTCTCTATGACAATGGCCGTATCGCAAACCTGTCTTAGAGCTGCCAGACCGTCTTCTGCTTTGCCTTGTCTTGATCCTTCCAACTTGAAAGGCATCTCAACAACTGCTATTACTATCGCACCCATCGATTTTGCTATCTCACATACGACCGGTATGCTTCCTGTACCTGTACCTTTGCCCAAACCTGCTATTGCAAATAAAAGATCTACTCCTTCAATTGCTGCTTTAATCTCGCTTCTAGATTCCTCGGCTGCTTTCTTCCCGACTTCTGGATAACCTCCAGCACCTAAACCTCTAGTAAGCTCTTTTCCTATCAATATTTTCTTATCTGCCTTCCCTACTGCCAAATGTTTTGCATCTGTATTCATCGATATTGTTGTTGCGCCTTCGCATCCAAGCTCGGTAAGCCTTGTTATTGTGTTTTGTCCTGCTCCGCCACATCCTACAGCAGCTATCTTAGCCTTTTTGATTGAAAATCCGAATTCTTGCTCAGCCAACTTGTAATAATCCACATTGCTAAAAGTAGCACCTGAATTAGACTCTAACTTAAATCTATTTTGAGGAGATTCTTCCTTGGTAGTTCTTCCAATTGCATTTTTTATTATAGAATCCATTTTATTTCCTAATAATTATTGTAATTTAATTAAGATAAAGTTTTATTTTGCTTTTTTTGATGTAAAACTGCCTTTTCTCTATGGAAATCCTCCATCAGCAACATCAATAAATTAGTGGTGGTGCTAAATTGTAGTTAGATGGATGGGAAGTTCATCAAGAGCTATAAAACTGAACTTGAACTTATAGATTTTGCAAGAAAATATTCCATAAACCGGCTGGGTTTCGACAAAGATCATGCATTTGAAAAATATGATAAAAGCATCTATGCTTATTATTTTGTACAATGGTCTCCTAGATTTAGATTAAAAATCAGATGGGAATCTTTTGAAAACAGGAGAGAAGCGAAAATTTCTGCATCTAAAAAGAAAACAGAAGGGTATGATGTTTACTATAGAGATGTAGAAGCTGTTGGTAATAAGAACCTTCCCATAACGAAAAGTCTGCTGAAATGTGATTTGGCAGAAATAGCTTTTACGGTGCCGCATGAGAAGTGGCATAATTATGCAAAGCCTTACTCGCTTGTCTTCAGAGATTGTGAAATAATTGAGGAAGCTTGCGCAAATGCCATAGGATTTAATGAAGCTTCGAATATCGTCAAAGAACTTTATGGCAACAAATCGGATGAAATGAAAGACGTGTTGCTTCAGTTGGATTCCGGAAGAGAAGCAAGTCAAGAAGCAAGAAACATAGGAGAAGAATTAAACCATCTATACAAATCCAAATTGGATGAAAAAGAAATGATGAAATTGAAGAAAATAATCTGTAAAAAGTACGATTTCGAGCCGAATAATGCATCGATACTTGAAACTTATGTGTATGATGCACTTTTTGATCTAACTGACTATATTTATACTGAAAACAGCAGAAAGGAATCCATAAGGATTTTTACCACTGCATTGAGGACAGCCAGCAACAAAGGGTTTAGAAAAGGCGTGGAAAGCCTGCTAAAGCATTATGATGGGGATAAAGAACAGTTTAGACGGGTTCCAAACGTTTTGCATTGGTAATTCAGGCTATTTTTTCCAAGGCTTTTACTATAATCTCTTCCCACTTCTTAACAGCCTCGTCGTCTGTCCAGTTCAGATCTCCTCTTTCTATCTTTACGTCTCCTTTAAGGATGTCACAATACATGCTGGAGCAGATACTTTTAGTCTCCTTGTCCAACCAATGTACGACGCCACTCCTAACATCAAAGACATATTCGCCAGTATTTTCATTGCCTATGTCGAACTGCCTGCAAAAGTTCAGGAGCTTTCCTATATCGTCTATCTTTAACTTGGCTCTTCCTACCAGCCTTCCTCTGCCACTTGCTTTTTCTATGACGACCATTAGAACCACTTCTGGAATAAATAAAATAATGGGATTACATCTTTAAGGTTGTTTTCGATCCCATTAGTAGAATGCTGTCTGGAGGACACCGTTAAGTATCCTTCCATATCTTGGAGCATTTTCCATCTTTGTCTGATTCTTATACATCATCAGAGAATATGCTCCATCGCCTATGTTCCATACTACAGGAACTATTGGATTGATAATACCGGAAAAGTTCGCGACTATTCTACCATATCTTAGGAATTGGTAGGGGAAGAACTTCTCTTCTTTATAGAAGTAATTGGATGCGAACCCATCTACTACTCCTACTGTAAGAAGTATTGCTCTTATCCAGCCTGTGAAAGAAAGGAATACTCTAAAGATTACCGCTCCAATGATTACCATTGGTAAGGTAAATATCTCTATTATCCTTCTCTTCAGGTTTTTAACTCTGTTGCCTTTTCTAGCTTTTTTATTCTTCATACTAACACCATAGCGCTTAGAGAATATAATAAGTTTAAACTTTATATACCATATACTTATCGTAAATAAATTTACTTGTTTACATGTAAACCTTAAATAGTCTGCATTACAATGTTATAATTATGACAGGTAAACCTAGGACAAGAATGCTTAGGGTAAGTGAAAGGTTGTGGGATAAGCTTATGAGGATGAAACTTGACCTGAAGAAGGATTCCATAGACTCATTGCTGATTGATATCTTGAAATTAGGTGAAAATCCGACCTCCAAGGAGTCTAAAGAACTGGTTCAGGAGATAAAGAAGGAAGAAAAGCACTTAGCTGCTGGTTAAATCCTGCTTAAAAGTGTAATTATCTTATTTCCAAATGTCTTAGCCTGTTCAGGGCCGTCTGCTGTTATTATCCTACCATCTACCACTATTGGTCCTTCTGTATACTTTACGCCCCTCATTTTGTATTCATTGACTGCTTTTTCAGCCGGAAATACAGTTGCCCGGACATTTGTAAGTATTCCAGCCCTTGCCAACACATAACCTGCCAAGCAGATTGCTGCAATGGGCTTCTTCAGATAGTCAAACTTCTTTATCATCTCTATAATTTCCATGAAATCCGCCATCTTTGGACTTCCGCTGCCTCCTGCGACTACCAGCATGTCAAAACTATTTACTATCACGTCCTTTACTGCAATATCTGGCGTCACTTTAGCTCCTAGCATGCCTACACTTTCCTGTTTTTTCAGACTCACAGTGGTTACTTTGATCCCCTGCTTCTCAAAAATGGCTTTTGGTATCAGATATTCCTCATCTCGGAAGTTTTCTTGAGCTATAAGGAATAGGATTTTTTTATTAAGCATGATAATCATTTGGATTGTGACAGGTTAAAGATTGGCAACGACTTTTTCAAACTCATTGTCAAAGTATGCAACCAGCTTTCTTGTATCTTCGACTA
>DATDXT010000007.1:0-2001 GCA_035289185.1 archaeon
CGACAGCCTTGGACATACTCTGCTTCAGATTTTCCAGTCCTTTCTTTACACTTTCTTCGTTGTGACTCAATAAAATGACATTATAACCTACCTGAGCGACATTCTGGGCTATCCCGCATCCCATCGTACCCGCTCCTATGACAGAAACTTTGTACATAAAATGAATTTTAGATTAAATCAAGTTAAATATTAATTGATGAGATTAAAGGAATTCGAAAGCAAGGAGATTTTTAAGAAATACGGCATAACTATACCGAAAGGTTTTCTTGTCAAAAGTTTGAAAGATCTGAATAAAATACCTTTTGATGAATGTGTTGTAAAAGCACAGGTCTTGAGCGGTAAAAGGGGAAAATCAGGACTGATAAAGATAGTGGATAAAGACAAAGTCAAGACTGAAGTTTCCAATATGCTGAAGAAGAACATAGAGTCTGTGCTGGTGGAAGATAAGATAAAATTCGATAAAGAATCCTATCTTTCGCTGAGTCTGGATACATTCGAGAAGAAGATAGTCTGCTTGTTTTCAGAAGAAGGAGGAATAGAGATAGAAAGCCTGGCGAAAAACAAATCCAAGATCGTAAAATTCTTCATCGATGACAAAGATTCCATAAGAAAAGGCCTGGCAAAGTATCCAAAGGTCGCAGAAATGGCGGCTATACTCTACAAGATAATGATTGAACTTGATGCCGAACTGGTAGAAATAAACCCATTGGCAACTGTAGGAAACAAGATGGTTGCACTTGACTCTAAGATAATCCTGGATGACAATGCATTGTTCAGACACAAGGAATTTGAAAAACTGAAGTTGGAACAATTAGACGAGTTTGAAAGGAAAGCCTGGGATGCAGAGCTTCATTTTGTAGATTTGGATGGTGATGTCGGTATAGTAGGCGTAGGTGCAGGACTTGTCATGGCAACGATGGACTTGGTGAACTTCAACGGCATGAAGCCGGCGTTCTTCCTTGATGCTGGTGGCGGAGCAAGCTTGGAAAGGATGATGGTAGCTATGAATATAATAGACAAGAGAAAGCCTAAGAAAGTTTTTTTCAACATATTCGGCGGGATAACAAGATGCGATGAGATAGCCACTGCTATTGTAGACTATAAAAAGAAGCACGGTTTGAAAATACCAATTGTAGTCAGGATAATTGGAACTAATGAAAAAGAAGCCAAGAAAATATTGAAAGAAAATAGTATCAATTGTGTAGACTCGGTTGAAGATGCTATGAAGAAGCTTAAGGTGATTTGAATGTCCATATTGATTGACAAAAACACAAAGGCAATCGTACAGGGAATAACAGGAAAGCATGGCAGTTTTCATACTGCACTGATGCTAAAATATGGGACAAAGATAGTTGCTGGTGTGACACCTGGGAAGAAGGGTGAGAAAGTATGTGATGTACCGGTTTTCGACAGTGTGAAAGAAGCATTGAATAAGCATGAAGCTGATTGGTCGATAATTTTTGTTCCAGCAGCATTCACCAAGTCTGCCTGCATGGAAGCATTGGAAAATAAACTGAACATAGTGGTTATAACAGAAGGCATACCTGTCTTGGACATGTTGGATGTAGTGAATTTTGCTGAAAAAAGAAAACTTCATGTAATCGGACCCAATACACCTGGAATAATCTCTGTTGGAGAAAGCAAATTGGGAATCGTGCCAAATAACCTAGTCAAGAACGGCAATGTAGGGATAGTTTCCAGATCAGGAACTCTGACATATGAGGTAGTTACAAACCTGACTAAAAACAACATTGGACAGAGTACAGTAGTAGGAATTGGCGGTGACAAGATAGCAGGCACCAACTTTATCGATATTCTGAAAATGTTCGAAGAGGATGATGAGACTAAGAAGATAGTTTTAGTAGGTGAGATTGGTGGAAATCAGGAGGAGGAAGCCGCCAAGTACATAGAAAAGAATGTTTCCAAACCAGTCGTAGCTTACATATCAGGATTGACTGCTCCAAAAGGAAAGTCCATGGGACATGCAGGAGCTATAATCTA
>DATDXT010000008.1:0-6575 GCA_035289185.1 archaeon
GAAAGCAGTTCCGCCTTTGCATGAACGTTCATCTCTATCGCCTGATAAGGACAGACAGCTACGCATGCACCGCATCCTATGCATATGTCTTGATCTATGACTATCTTCTGGAACGGACCTGTAGGTTCAGCCATAAATAAATTATGGTTTGGTTATTAAAAAAGGAATATTGGTGAAATATAAACTTTTAACACCATTTTCTTAGATATGGAAAAAGCATATTACGGATCCAGAGTGCCTGAAAAGCCTTACATCGGCATGACAGGAATAGAAAACGTATCCCAGCTCGACATGATTTTATCCACTTATAAAAATAATGCCGGCAATCTTCCCCACCAGTTGATGATGGGTGCACTTGTTTCTTATAAGAGCCTTGCCAGGCTGAAGGAGGACGAAACAGTATTATTGCCAGCCGAGATAGAAGCAATCTTCGATAGACTTTATAAAATGAAATCAGACAATGTATTGCTGGCTCTCCATTACTTTACCAAGCCTCCTGAAAAGGTGGACGAGAAATACAGGGAGAAGGTAAAGGACATTGTAGAAGCTTCGTTATCAAGACAGATAGGAATGCTTACAAACGATTTGTATCAAAAATATACAAGAGTGCAGATGCCGTTCGAGTTTGGCGTACAGACTAATGTCAGCTGGCCGGATGTTGCTGATTTCAACTGGATAAGGGGTTCACGTCCTAGGATGAAGACAATATTCCAGATATCCGATTTCACAAAAATAGAAGACGCAAATAATTATGATGCCACTTATTTTCTCATAGATGCATCCAAAGGAAGAGGCATCGGCATGGATGTTGACAAGTCTGCAGAAATATACAAACTGTTGCAGCCAACAGGAAAGCCAATCGTTTTTGCCGGAGGACTGTCTCCTGAGAACGTCGGGGAAAGGATAAGCCAGCTATATAATAAGCTAGGAACCACGAACTTCTCTATAGATGCTGAGAGTTCTTTGAGGACTAACGACCGACTGGATCTGGACAAAGTCGACAAGTATATTGTGGAAGCCACTTCTGCTTTCAAACAGTTGAAAAATAAGTAATCATAAATAGACTGGACAGTCTATGCAGTTCCTATCACTGCATTTAACACCCACTTTATTGTACTTCTCATTCCATTTCTTCAGCCCCGTTATGATATTCATGAAGCTCTTTCCCTTATCCTCAAGATGGTAGGAAGTCTTCAACACATTATTTTCTTTAACAAAGTCTTTGCCTACGATACCGTTCATCTGAAGTTCCTTTAGTCTGTCCGACAAGGTCTTGGGCCTCATCTTCATTCTTCTCAAAATGGCATTGAAACCTTTACTGCCATTTGATTCCACTTCCTGCAGCAAAGGTATAGTCCATTTCTTGCCCAATATGTTTGCCATGTTAATGACTGTGCATCTGCTCATTATACCACTTTCCTATCGGAAACAACTAAAACTAACTTGAATAAACATCAATAAAAACTATATTGTGATATCCATCAAATGTCTCATCACATAGGTACTATCATTCTGGAAACTACCTATATAAAATTGTCATAAGCCAATTTAATTTTACATGGAACTATGTTCTATAAATGGAGATTAACATGCCAAAGCCAGTTTACAACCCGTTCGCCGCTTTCCTGGCCATTTTAATATTTTCAATATTCGTCTCATCTTATGCCTTCGCCAATGGAGCCCATGAAGGAGTTCCGGCAGGCATGACGGAAATGGCTCCTGCGGCAGACGATACGCATCACATAGAGGTCAAGCCTGCGACGCTTGAGGGCTACAGGATACCATACATGGAAATACACATGACAGTCATCGATCAAGAAACAAAAGAAACTAAGATAGTCGAGCTAGGTCCGATGTTCGGCGGCAATTTCCACTATGGAGCAAACATAGCTTTGAAGCCCAAACTATATCTTCTTCGTTTCAACCTGGATCCTCCGGCGTTGATGCGTGAAGGTGCAAGAGCCAGCCAGTGGGCGGCTCCTGTTGAAGCAGAGTTTCTCTTTGACGCTTCTGTTCAGTTCAATGACAGCATAGACATAGGAAATAAGGAGACAGCTGACATGAAGATAGCCTTCGAGACTGAGCATGCGGAAGAGATGTTCATGCCGTCTAACATGATGGGCGACAACATGGCAGCATCCACTGGCAATGCGTCCGCGCAGATTGTTTATGCGACATTGTTGATTGTAGGTGTCGTCATAGGATTCGCGCTTTCTGCAGCAGTCATAAAAAAAAAGTAATTAATTTTTTGGTCGTGGCATTCATAATCATGATGTTCATGGTTCTTAGCTATGAGTCCATCTATTACCAAGGATACGGCACTGCGCCAGTCATGAGCATGATGGCGGAATCGCACGATGATGCGGCATCGAGCAATGGCGGCATGGCTGGCATGGATATGGGAACAAATGGCTGAAGGTGGTTGCATGACGTTTAACAAAACAGAAGTTGTAAGAAAAGCATCGCTGCCGCTTTTTTATTCAGCCATCATGACTATTTTGATTTTGGCAGGCATATCCTATGCGCATGTCTCTCCAGCAGAGGCCTCAGCATCTTCCAGAGGCTATGAAGTGTCTTTGATGATGATCCCAAAAAACATCATAACAGGAGAACAGGTGAAGTTTGATGTCCATGTGGAGAAAGGCGGTGTGTCGTCAAAAGGCTTGGATATAGAAATGGCGGTGCATGACCAGAATGAGAATGAAGTCGCCAGCATTTCAATGAAAGAGGAAACGCCTGGGCATTATGATGCTGATTATACGTTCGAGATCTCCGGCCATTATGCCATACATATTTCATTTGATACATCAGACGGCATGATTCAGACAGAATACATGAAAGTGGTTGAAAACAGCTCTCCGAGCCTCAGTTTCTGGGCATTCAACATAATCTCTATTTTCGGCGTGGCTGTTGCGCTGATTTATGAAAAAAACATTATTTGGAGGGCGAAGAAAAATGTCGCTGATCAGCAAAATTGAAAGAAGACTGGCATTGGAAAGGATATTCAGGCTAAAAATAAAAGGCTGGTATTTCTTCCCCCAGATAATATGGTACATGTTCGCATTGAGCATGATACCGGTGTCTTTGATTTTGCTTTTCGGGCTGTCCTTCACAGTGCCTATATTGAATCTTACAATAAACTCCGATTTTGTCATGTTCTCAACTTGGATAATCTGGTGGCCGCTCTTCTTTGCCACTGTCTTTTTCGTATCCAGGGCTTGGTGCGGTGTGCTGTGCCCATGGGGATGGGCAGTGGATCTTGGAAACAAAGTGAGGAGGCTCGCAAACAAAGGCCCCTTGAAAGCGTTGAATTTGAAGAAGTGGGGCGTCATAGGGCCGTTTTTGTTCCTTTTGATAGGCTATCTTCATGATGCCGGAGGATTCACCAACTCGAGAATAATGACGTTCGAATTCATAGTGTTCTTCTTCCTTTTCGCATTTGTGATCGGAGTCTGGCTGCCGAGGAGAAGCTTCTGCAGGGGATTCTGCTTCCTTGGCGATCTGCCAGGAATATTCGGAAGGCTGAGTCCAGTCACGCTGAAAGTCGATCCAAACATATGCAACACGCAATGCAAGGACAAGCCGTGCCTCACAGGGACAAAAAAAGCGGCCCAGTGTCCTACCTATATCCATATCCCGGGGTTCGATTCGAACAGACATTGCTTGTTGTGTGGCAACTGCATAAAGAACTGCCCTTATGACAACATAAAAGTCTCTTTCAGGAAGCCTGCCGAGGAGATAGAGAAAGGAGTAGACTTCAACTTCTTCGAAAGCATCTTCCCGATCGCGGCCATAGCCATATTGGGGACATTCACTGCAATGGAGACCGGGATTCTCACGCAGTTCGCTTCGTTCGCAAAGATAACCCAGCATTGGATCGCGTCCGGTTCGTTTGCCCTGCTCTCGCTGCTGGCCAGTTTTGCAGTTTACATACTTGTCAGCATAGCTTCTTCGAAGATAGGCGGAATAAGACTCAAAGATGCGCTTTCAAAGTTCGGCTTCATGTATCTTCCATTCGTCTATCTTGCGTTCGTAAGGGACGTCATAGTGACATACGCGATACAGGGGTCCCCGCTGGTGAGATACATAAGCGAAATCATGATAAATTATTTCAACATCTTCAGCATAGCCTTCGGAGCGCTGTGGTCTGTCTATCTCGGATACAAAATCATGAAGCTGATATCTTCCAAGAACGCCCTGCCGGCGCTGGTCCCGCACATTGTTTTCATGTCATTGCTGGTGATTTATTGGTCGGCCTTGGTGCCTGGAATTAATTTGTTGAAAATAGTTGGTTTATAGGTGGGTGGATGAGCTTTCTCTTGGATTCTTTCATTTATGCTTCTTCTGCATTTTCCATAATCATAGCTATTGCAATTTATATGATTTTGAAGGAAGATGGAAAAGCAACCGGTTATAAAGGGTTGTTGCCTGTTATATTCTCCATAGTAGTGTTGACTTTAGCTTTTTCGTATTTTTACATATCGCCAAAAACCTACAACATTGCCATCACAGAATTCCCACCATGGTTTTCTCCAGCTGTAATAAAAATAAATGTTGGTGATACAATAAAGTGGATACATGAAGAAACGCCTGATGTGATGAAAGCATCTTTCAGCCCATTTGAAATAGATATTTTTCCTGTAGTAATGGCTAATGAAGGGCATTCAAACCAGCACACAGGACATATACATACACACCCTATAATGTCGCTCCAGGGACCGGAAAACTTCAGTTCCAACTTCGAGCCTGTAGACGAGTTCAGTTTCACTTTCAACAAGCCAGGAATCTATGTCTACATTTGTCCTACACATCCATACATGAAAGGAATAATAGCGGTTGGCGTAAACACTGATCAAGAAATAACATGGCCGCCAAAGGAATCTACTATTTTGGATCCGCCGAAAATCCCAGGCATAGGAGAGATATGGGTTGACACACAGTTTGAAGTTGTGGTTGGACAAAAGTTTCCAGGAACAATTACAGTAATAGATGCGAATACGTGGAAAGTAAAAAAGACTATAATAGACACGGATTTCAACAATCCACATAACTTATGGAACAGTATAGATGGAGATTTCATCTATCAGACACAATGGCATTCCAACAAGTTAAGCAAGATAGATGTGGATAAAAAAAGCATTGTCGGGACTATAGATGTTGGCATAGCTCCGGCGCATGTTTTTGTGCATCCAACAAAAGATAAAATTTATGTTACGCTTAACGACGAAGATAAAATCATCGTGGTTAACTCCAGTCTGCAACTAGTGAATTCGATTAAGACACCTTTGGGCCCGCATGGACTTTGGATAGAACCTTCTGGGAAATATATGTCTGTTGCAGCCACTTTGTCGGGAGAGTTGGCCATAATTGATTTAGAAAAGGAAGAGGTGATTAAAACTTTTGATGTTGGCGGCTTGCCATTAGCGAGTTCAATCACATCTGATGGCAAATATGCTGCTATAAGCTCTTTGTTGAATGGCAAAGTAGTCATAGTAGATCTTAGAAGCATTGAAATTGTGAAAGATATCAATGTCGGCTCCATGCCTATACAGGTTGTACCATCACCAGACGGCAAGTATTTCTTTGTAGCTAACACTGGCAGTTCTGATGTGAGTGTCATCGACACTGGAACATTGGATATGGTGAAAACTCTTCCTGCTTTCAAAGGGGCACATGGGATAACATTTGGCAAGAAAGAAGGCGGAGGATACTATGCTTATGTATCCAACAAATATGCAAGAGCTGTGGTTGTTATTGATGTGGATAGTTTAGATGTCGCAGGGCACATAAAGTTGTCAGATAATGGATGGGGTGGTAATGGTATATTGGCATTGCCTAATACAGCAACAGGATTTTGGAATGAGTGATTTAAAACTTAATTATTTTCCGTCTGCTGTAAACGAATCTCACTAATGTTTCTTCTTACTATCAATCTGTTCCAAGAATTTTTTTGCTATTCCTTCAAAATGTTCGTTGGAATAGTTCTCTATCTTCCCTTTGTCCGAAAATTCTATAGATTTAGAATCCAGAGGTATCGATCCCATGAATGGTATCTTCGCTTCCTTTGCGAACTTCTCTGTCTTTGACGGACCGTATATCTCCATCTTCTTGTTACAATGTTCGCATATTGCATGGCTCATGTTCTCCACCAAACCTACAACAGGTACGTTCATCACAGAACTCATGTTCAATGCTTTCTTTACAATCTTCTTTACCAGATCCTGCGGCGATGTGACAACAAATATTCCATCTAGAGGGAAGAACTGCATAATAGTTAGTGGGACGTCAGAACTCCCAGGCGGACAATCAATAAGTAAAAAGTCAAGTTCACCCCAATCTATGTTTTCATAAAACTGCCTCAATGCATTCGTCAACAGCGGTCCTCTCCACATGACTGCGAGCTCTGGGTCTTCGAGCAAAAAGTTTATCGATATGACTTTTATTCCTTTCTTCGATTCAGGTGGCACAGGATTCTTTTCATAGACTCTGCTGCCTTCTATACCGAACATGTGTGCTACACTCGCGCCTGTAAGGTCTGCATCCAAAACACCAATCTTGTATCCCAACTTGTTAAG
>DATDXT010000009.1:0-12530 GCA_035289185.1 archaeon
AGCGGATGGTTCATCGCAGAAGCTTGGTTTCCGCACAGCCAATTTGGATTGACAAACGCAGACGGAGAATCTTATGACGGATTGCAGGATGATTATTACAGAGTTGCCTTGGAAGAATTGGAAAACTTTAACGGAAACATAGAACCGTCAGGCTTCATGTACGTTTCCTATATGACTCTGGATTCAGGTATAAAGGAAAGACCTGCCGAGTCTGTTATAAAAGAGTTTTATCAGAAATTGAATTGATTAATCTATAATTATTTCATCATCTTTAGTTCGGATAAATTATTTTGTGCCACTTGTTCCAAAGATCTTCTGCAGGCTTGCCTCTTACAGCCAGGTCAGGTGTCAAAGGATTTTCCCAGTGAGTATAACCGAACTGTCCATATCCGATTATCCACGGCCTCTCGGCAATGGATTTGAAATAAGCATTCACTGTTCTTGCAAGATCCTCGGTTCCCAGTACATACTTTCCTGTCGCATTCATCTCCTCGGATCCATACCATGGAGGATCTGATATTTGATAGAAGGAACTGCCCTTCCATGTGCCTTTGACATTGAAGTAAGTTGTCCTCACAACAATAGGCTTACCATAAGTATCGTACAATTGTTTGACACCATCTAGCATCTTGTCTGCACCCTCCTTCAGTTCCTGATCTGTAGGATTCCACTTCAGCGATATCGGCGCATCTATTGCAATATAGAAATAATCTAGTTCATTTCCCCATGTTATGTATTTGGCATCGGGAATTATTTGTCCAGTATCAGCACCAAGGTTCCAAACCATCTCACCAACCTGTCCTGAGAAATGCCTCCTTATTTCCTTGAACACATTGCTCCATCTTTCCTCATAATCGCTCGGATAATTATCAGGTCCTACAGCATAATGCATAGCATCGACTCCTGCTTTCTGCGCTATGTCTGCAAAATGAACCAGGAATGTTGTCGTCTCGTTGAACCAGACATCCCACCATTCAACAGAACGGTCACGTGTATCAATGGGTGTGCAGCACAATTGTGGTGCCATCCTAACCTTCAATCCGTGCGACTTGTATGCATTTATCTCATCAATCAATGTCTGGTCGTCCGGATAGTTCGGAGCATTTTCAATCAGGTTGGCTATCTTCGGCAGTCCATTTTCCTCGAACATCTGCCATGGCGGATCTATCTCCACCCATCTGTAGCCTACATCGCTCATGTGCTGTGCAGTGGAATTCAAAAATTCATAGAATGATTCAAAATAAAGATCCTCTATTATCTGTCCTGAACCGAATTCGATATTGTTTATCCTGGATAAGAATGTTCCAGATGGTTCAATCGCAGTCGACCTAACAATAGGCACTCCTTCAGGAGGAAACCAGCGCCATCGTCCAATTTCATCCTGCTGAACCTCTCCAGCTTTGAAATTAGTGACCCTTCCTTTCTTAGTCCAGAAATAGTCGTTCGTGTCAGGCTCAAGATATTCTGCAGTATAGAAATTCTGGCCGTTCCTGCTGTATCTGTATTGAACCCTGTCGCCATCAGGAAAAATCTGAGATCGTGTAAGGTTCACTTCATAAATGAAATCCCCAACCTTCTGCATCTTGTATTTGTGGCTTGAATACATGTAGATGGTATCTGTATCTGGCGTATTGTTTGGTATAATCACCCTGAATGTCATTGCTTTATTGTCCGAAATCATGCCCACATCTATCGTCTGTATGTTTTCATTTGAATATTGCAACAACGCGTTCTTTCTCATGTCCCCCAACGTCTTTGAGACGAAAAGGAATGATATGAATAGCATTATGATTATTCCTGCTTTGAGAAGTTTTCTCATAAAGTTATTTTGTCAAATCTTGTTTTTAAATTAATTACCCCATTATCTAATAATGTTACACTTAACTGTCGGAGTTTTTGGAGACACGAGGTTTGCATCCCATCTCGGGAAGCTTGGAACAACCAACGACATTGCAATCTATCACCATTCATCTTCTGAAGCTGTCCTTACGATAGTGCATCCTGCGTCTGAGAAGGTACAGCCATTGTTGCAATCAATAAACATGATAGATGTCCCTATACTTGTAGTAGACCAGCTGACAAAGGAGGTGGGAGAAGCGATCATTGCAATCGATCAGATGAAGTTCAGCCACGGATTCATAATTGGGAACGAAGATTTGATAAGACCAATAATAAAGAACACTTCATTGGAAAAATTCACCTTCACGCATGAGCAGGCAATAAGACAGCAACTTTTGAACCTGAATATACAAAGGGATACAAACAACCTCGTCATACCGATAGACAATTATTTTGATGTCAAAAGCATAGGCACCGTCGTTCTTGGTATAGTCAAGTCAGGCATAGCAAGACAGTATGAGATGGTCGCAGTAGAGCCTTTGGGAAGAGCGGTTACGATAAAGAGCATGCAATCACAGGACAAGGATGTGAAGGAAGCCGAGCCAGGAACAAGGTTGGGATTAAGCTTGAAAGGAATAAGCGTTGATGAGTTGAAGAGAGGATATGTGATTTGCAAGAAGATGAAAAATTCTACAGACGTGAATATAGATTTCACGAAGAGCAATTTCTTCAAGAGTGAGTTGAAAGTCAGTATGGCGGTCTTCCTGAATGTAGGTCTACAAGTCGTGCCAGCACACATCCAGTCAATTGACAATCATCTGGTTTTGAAATGTCTGCAGCCTGTTGTCTATGATGAAGGTCAAAAATGCATTGTGGCTTCTCAGAGTGATGTGTTGCCTAGGATAATCGGCAGTGGAACTTTAATTATGTAAACACCTAATTTAATTCATGAAAACAGAGAAACAGAACGTCCAAATGTGGATGAAAACAATGGCCATACTAGGCTTTGTCACATGGGTAATAACTTCATTCTTTCATGGAATGATGGGAACACAGTCATACATGATGAGCATGATGTTCGGCAGCAATTACATGTTCGGCATGATGACATCAGTCTACTCTTTGCTGATCTTCGTGATAGCAGGAGCATTCTACGGCTGGCTGTTCGCTACATTGTGGAACTGGATAGCGAAGTGGAAGTAAGAGTGTTCAGTAGTACAAACCTCAATTCCCATATCTTTGCAGTGTTAGCTATTACAACAAGATAGAATAATTGAACACTTATTAACTTTTACAATTATAAGTTACTCAATGGTAAAGCCTCTGCTAGAAGTCTATAAAGGAGCTTTGGACGAATTAGATTATGGAGTATATAATGGTTCGAATCTTTATAAATTGGATGAGATGTGGTACTGGGCTGTAAATTTTGAACATGATTCTTTTTCCTCAAAAATGTTTGCTACTATGGGAACTGTCATGTCGCCTCTTCCATTTTATTTATTGCAGATACAAGACCAATTGCAAAATACACCTTACAAAGAGATACTTCCTCTAGTTGCAGCTGTTCCTGCAGCCATAGTGTATTTTGTAGCATCAGATATGTTTTCGTTTTCAAGGAAAACTCGTAAATACTTGGAAAAATGCTCCCCAGACATAAACTATATAACAAATTTGAGAGATCGCAAAAAAGCATTTGATGACAAATTAACTATGTTAAAAATATATCATGAGATAGTATATCAAAGGCTTAATCTGGATGTAGAAAAAGTCGATAGCATGACAGGTGATGCATATAGAGAAGTCTATGATGAAAAACAAGGACAGAAAAATGAAAAAAAGAGTTTTAAAAGATTAGAATTTTTGTCTAATTTAACCGGTAATTTTCGCGGAGAATCTCTCATTTGGAAATTATACTCTTTAGGAAGTGCATCTATAGCTCTTAGTTTTAAATATTTCTATCCAAATCCAGAACTATATCAAATTATACCAGCCGTAGTTGTAACAACACTAGTAGGTCTAATGTCTATTAACAGCTACCTATTGTCAAGGAAATACAAGAAAATATTGAAAAAAAATAAATTGTTTGATAAGGAACTTATGGAAAGAATAAGCATATCTTATGATGTTGTGAAAGAAGAGTATAAAAAATCTGCCGAAGAAATCTCTGCTTAGAAGTTGATTACATTTCAAACTCTCTTAATTCGTGTCTTACGATAGTGTTCTCATCCTTGAACAAAAACCTTCCTTCGAAAATTTTGTCTTTTAAAAATAATGGAAACCAATGCTTGTCATCAGGCCACATCTTGTCAAATGGAATATTGTCAACATCGAACCATTGTGGTTTCATCTCATCCGATTCTCTGATTTCTCCTTTGAACTTGGTGGCAGAGAATACATGAACTTCAAAAACATCTCCATCAATGAACTCGAATGTGAGTTTGCCTTTTTTATTAATGTCCAATGGTTTAATGCCTGCTTCTTCATTCAGTTCCCTGATTGCTGCATCTTTTATAGATTCTCCATCTTTTACCTTGCCGCCAAATCCATTCCAACGTCCTTCGCCAAATCCTTTTTTCTTCAGACCCAGTAAAATTTTATCCTTATCCTTTATGATGCAAAGTGTCATAGTTTTTTTCATATAGTTCTGTTGCATTAAAGAATATTTATTATCAGATTTCAGATGTTAATTTTGATATCGTATCCTATGATATTGGCAGACGACTTTTCCAGTTCTTCTTTCCCGTAGACTACAGACCTTCCCATCTTTTCTATCAGCAGCCTGCTAGCCGACAATTCTTTGTTCAGTTCCAGTGAACCCCTTTCTATATCGTTCAATTGGCCATTTAGTTTATTGACATCCTCGATTATTCGTACGTTAGAAAATCTATCCTGCAGGTATTTTTTCCTATCTTCCAATCCTTTGAACTCTTTTACAATCTCGTCTATTCTTTTGCCTGCAGTCAATTCATTTATCTTTTGCAGAGTCTTCTCCCTGTCCTTCAAGTCTAGTTTTTTATCCAATAGGCATCTTTCTAAAAAGTTAAGCATTGTGTTGAACGTTTCTGTGTTTTCTGAAACAGTTAATACAGGATTTTCCAAGAAAGAGTCTATGTATCTTCCATTTTCAAACACAAGAGTGCCATCACCTATCATCTTCATCACTTTTCTGTTGGCTTTCTCCAGAGGAGAGACAAGGTTCAATATCTCATTGGATTTGTCTGAGATCTGTCTAGTTATGGAATCCATGTCTTCTGATAATGATCTGAATTCTTTCATCTCATAACTATTGTTCAGGCCGCCAAGTTTATTTTCAATATCGGTTTTAACTTGTATGTTGCCTTCAATCTTCTTCAAAATCCCATTTGCATGCAACTTTGCTTTTTCAAAGTCTTCTATGTTGACTTCCAGGTCATGTATCCTCATCAAACATTGGTCAATGAGATCTACCGATGATTTTTTCGAATCTACAGCATTTCTGAAATTTGTTATCGTATTGTGAAGTTTCTTGAAAATATTCAATACATCATAAGATTCTTTCTTAAAAACATTGCTGCAAATGGCATAGTCCCTTTCAGTATATTTGTCCGTGTTTTCAAGCGTCTCTGTAATGGTCTTCCTAAAATCTATTATAGAATTAAGATCCAAAGACATACCGCTTTTTATTTCACCTACAAGATCCTTCATTTTTTTTATAAAGCTTTTCCTTGAAGCAATAGCAGCAGACATTATGCGTTGATTGGTCATATCATTGTCTATCTCTTCATTGGTTTTCGCATTTTCTAGTTTGACAAGACTCTCCAAAAGCAAGACAGACATATTTTTAATTTCCTCATATTTCGGCTTTACAGCCTTTATAAAATCACTAGTTTCCTCAGCTTTCTTCACAAGAAGCTGTTTTTCAATGTCGTCTATATTTAACGTAGCTGTTTTATTCTCTACAATCTCCCCCTCAATTTCACTTCTTTTGCCAAATATTTTTTCCCAGAATCCCATGTAAATCTCCAATCATTATCTTATGAAACTACCTTTTTAAACTCTACTAAAAACCCCATTTCTATCAGAAATATCTATTTTCACAATATTTTTTGCTATGTAGTCCGCCCTTTCAGATAGCCGTGAAACATATTCTTCCATGTTACCATAACCTGTCAGTTTCTTGAATTTTTTCATGTTTCTGTGGTTGTTGTAAATTTTGGACATTGAAAAGAGATATGATACTATAGATACTGCGAAAGCTATTCCGCCCGTAAAAGAATCGCCAGTGTCATACAATAATTCTTCTAGATTTTGGTTCATCGTGTATGTGCCGGTTAAAATCTTGTAGGTTACTATTGCTGCTGGAATCGATGTTGCAAAGATTGCAGAGTATCGTGCAGCCCTTTTTGTGTCCTTCACTGCATGGTAGAGTTCTGTAGCCACACCGGCCGCTTCTCCAATTCTTACAGTGACGAAGTTCCTGAATGCAACGCTTGCTTCTTCAGCCTTTTGTTCAAGATTGGCCACATTATTATCAATCTCTACAGAGTTGTATTCATGTGAAAACTTTGATTGTGCTTCTATCCTTTTAGACTTAGCATCTTCAAGTTCCTGTGCAGCCTTTCTAAGATTGTCACGAAGCACACACCTTTTCTCTATAAAAGGATCAAGATCTTCGACAGGAATCTTTAGCAATCTCCTTATTTCAACATCCTTAAGCAATGCTTGTTTTTCCTCATCCATTATCATATCATTCCACCTTCAACATAACTTACCTATCGAAAACAATCTTTTTAAAGGTTAAACATTGTTCAACTTTCTAATGAATTTAAGCTAAAACAACCAGTCTTATTTTAGTGGATGTTTGAATGTCAATTCAGGTATTCGAGATTCTTGAACAAACTTTCGATAACTTGCCAGAATATCTCCTGTTCGAGCTTGACGGATACACCCCTGACAGTAAATTACCAAATGACATAAAGGAAGGAACAAGCATAATACAAGAATCCTGCCACGAACTGATACATGAATACATTGAGACATGGGATAACAATTACATAAAAGGCTACATGAGAGAACTGATTTATCTTGCAGATTTGTTGCACATGGATAGAAGAGAACTTTTGGGCGAGGCTGAGATGTACCTCAGGACAATACAGAATGTGCATAAGGATGATGTTCTGGGAATGGTGGCCGGTGAAGTAGCAGATTGCTTTACGAACTACATACAAAAAGACGGACAAGAAGATGATTCTGAAGAATTGGACATAGAAATACCAAGTTATTTTCAATTATGAACAAATGTTCCATTACCGAACGCTTTTAAAGATTAGACCCTTACATTTATTCATGTTGTTGAAAGAAGCAAGCGAGCATTACGAATCCGGAATATTGAAAGGTAAAATTGTAGAAGTTGAAACCAGATTAGGGATAATTTATAAAGGTTCATTGAAAGACTTAACTTATAGGACACCACACGATGAAGATCTTATAAATCTGGAAGATGTGACAAGAATTTATCCAATTGGAAGAGTCTTGAACAGCAGCATCAAAATCTATGCTCCTGATATATTGAACATAGATCCTGTAAATGCAAAATGGAGTGAAAAGATAAAGAAAACTAAATCACAGGAATCTGAACTGCCAAGTGAATGAAATTATTTTTCTTTAATTCTTTCGTCAACGTTCTCTCGCATTGTCAATATTCTGTCATATTCCTTATAATTTTTCATCATTTCCTTGACAATACCTCTAAAGTTGCTTCTGTTGATCCCTTCTATTTTCTTCATTAAATATTTTCTTTCTCTTCTCATACCTCTATAACTGTATGCTCCCATGAATGTTGTCAAGAACGTCAATGCAGACATCGCTATAAAAAGTACAGGATAAGCAGGTTCCGTTAAATCCTCAGATGCACTATAAAACAAATAATCAAGAGGTGCCATGATTGCAGACGCAATAGCAGTCAAAGCAAAGTTGTTAAGATAACTCTTAAAATTCACAGCCTTATAGTACATTTCTCTAAGTTCACTCATGTGAAACATGTTTTCCCGCGTTATTGTCTTGTTTCTTCTATCGCGTTTTCCGTAACTGTTTATCTCATCTTGCACTTTCAAATACAATGCCGGAAGGTTCGTTGTCATTAAGAAAAATATGGTGAACAATCTTTAAACACTTGAAATTTATCCTAATAGTACGAAACTAATTATGTGCAGAAAGAAGTTGATTGGAAGAAGTTTGCAGAATTTTGCGGTTTAAGATCCAAGAACAGGACACACATATACAATCTTATAAACTATTCTAAGAAATATGGTAATATGATTTATTCCAATCCAATGGATTTTGCTTTGCAGTTGAAAAGACTATCCGAAGAGAATAAGTCAATGAAGAGACATGTACTACAATCGCTTGCGGCATTCGCCAAATATATGGACATGAAAGAAGACACGGAAAAATATTATAAAAGATTCAAGGAACTGAGGACAAAGTCTGGAATAAGCTGGAGCGAAGAGAAGTCACCACAGATACTAGTGAGGCAGATACCAAAAGAAAAAGTCCTTGACGTAATAAGATCCGTAAAAGAAAACAGGTTGAAAGCAACATGTTTAGTACATATGCTTACAGGACTTAGGACGTCAGAAGTATTCTATCTTGTAAAGAATTTTGATACTTTAAAAAAGACTGAGACCGACAAAGGTTTCATAATAGAGATGTCCTATATTAGAAGGACCAAGAAATCTTTTATAACGTTCTTGCATAAAGATGCAGTGAAGTTTTTGAAAGACACTTACATAGACAAGAGAAGCTATTGGAACAACATCAGGAAGTATGGTATAAAGCCTTATGATTTCAGGAGAGCGTTTGAATCCATCTATGGCAATCTACGCAGTCATGAAGTGGATTTGTTGCAAGGCAGGCTGACTACGGAGCTGACGATACATTACACTCGTGACATTTCATCATTGGCTAAAAAAGTATTGGATGCCCAGGAAAATGTTTTGAAGGAAGTCCTGTAAGATGACAACGAACAAACTTGGTATAGGAAAGAAATATTGGCTTAATGTGGGAGATTTTTTATGCTGGATGGATTCCGGCTATAATTTGACATCTGTTAAACATGGTGACATGATGTATGAAATGAATGTCAACGGTGAGGTTCTCAGACTGTATGAATGTAAAAACACACCGAAAGATATGACCATCATCATAATGGTTTCAGACAAAACTACTTATTCAGATGTTTGAAATATTGTATCTGTCTCTCCCTCTCCTTTGCTTTCTTTTTGCTCCTAAAAACACCCAATCTCTTATGCGTCGTCTTAGAATACAAAATGTACTTACTTCCTACCTTTCTTATCATTCTTTCCCCTCACAAAATAGATACCGTCAGTCTTGCACATGATCTTGCAGCTGGAATCCAACATCTCGTCTGTTATCTTTGCCATCTTCCTACACTTCTTGCAAGCCATAGTATCATTCACGAACTTGCTTAGAGCATTATAAACCATGTCTTTCTTCTTAAAAACTTCCACCTCTGACAGAGCAATTATAGAAATATCGTTCGGCCTGAAAGCAAACTTCAAAAATACGCTGTAAGGATTCATAGAACACATCACGAAAGCATTTCCATCATGGCTTGATATGTCAAGGATGTTCGAATGGAACTTCTCAGGCTTCTTGTCCAATATTTCCTTTAGAATGTTATCTAATTCCTTTGGAAGTATGCCTTTTAACACATTTTTTTCAAAACTTTCCCTTCTGCAGTAGTTTTGTGTCAAGTATATCTCTATTTCCTCTTGTTCAGATACGGATTTCATATAATTATTTTATTTTTGGTGCAAAAATAGCATATTCTAGACCACAGAAAAGCTTTTCAATGAAAATTTACAATAGATAATAACGCCTGATTGACAATTGTGATCTTATGCCTGAAAAAGTAAGATGTGCACATATCCTTGTAAAGACTCAGGTGGAAGCATTGGCGGTTATAGATAGATTAAACAAAGGGGAAGACTTTTCAAAACTCGCGGCTGAAAAATCCTTAGACGGCACCAAGCGCAGAGGAGGAGATCTGGGATGGTTCGGCCGCGGAACCATGGTAAAGACATTCGAACAGACTGCTTTTTCTCTACAAAAAGGACAAGTATCACAGCCAGTCAAGTCAGAGTTCGGTTGGCATGTTATCAAAAGGCTGGAGTAGCATTAAATTTAATTATTTAAAAGTCACCGTACAAATTTTATTCAATGTATTTGTATTCTCTGGATAAGGACACTGAAGAGGAAATAAAAACTGTAAACGAAAGAAACGCACTCAAAAGGTACAAGGAGTTCAGGACGCTGCGATGGAAGATCATAGACTATGAAACTACCAATACTGCTTGGAAATCCAGCATAGTCGTGTCGCCACTTTTCGTGGCAGCAGGAATTTACCTTTATGATTCAAATCCCATATTTGGTACAATATCCACAATAGTTGGCATTTTGCTTGTGCCGAATATACTATATTGGCATCCAAGATCGAAATCGAAGAAGGAAATGCTTATGCAACAGATGGAAGTGAATACAGATGAGGATTTTGAGAAAGCATGCGATTATGTGACAAAAAAATATCCAAGATACCATAAAATGGTGAACGAGGATCCTCAATATTCTAATCCCAGAATTATTTCAAAATAGCATCCTCGCATTGGCCCTCAATATAGAATGAGACGCTTTGACTCGAACATGCGAAACATGAATTTGAGTAGGTTTTGGCATCATTGCCACAGACAGGACTATACAAAAGAATGCATGCTTTTGTACCATGCGATCCTTCTGGACAACTATAGATGGTTTTTGTAGTGTTATATGGAACACATGCTTCAGGTTGAACAGTCTTCCCATTTTCATCAGTGTATGTGCATCCTCCGCCTATATTGTCTGGAGCACAGTCGATGCATAAAGCCGTGGAATCATTGGAAGGTTTTAAAAAAAGAATGACGGCCAATAAAATCAATACTGAAGAAACTAACACGTACTTCTCAAAATTTATCTTAACCATCTTTCTTTCTCTTCTTGCCATAGATAATTATTAAGTTTAGTCCGAGCTTTAAATTCTATAAAGCATTATCATTTTTTGACGGATATGAGTATGGGAAAAGATATTTACAACATGTTTGCTGATCTTGGAGATTGGCTGAACAGGAAGTCGAAAAAAGACAATCCTGCGCTTGTGATAGGAATACTTTCTATCATAGCACCCCTAGGCCTGATTTTCATAATATCCTTCATATTTTCAGCTAATAGAAGAGGTAAAAAATAAGCAGTATTTATTTTAATGATACAAAAAATAAAGAATGGCTGAGGAAAGATTCAAGAAAAAGGGAGTTGTGACTCAGGCAGAAGACGGTTCATTTGTCATTGTCGATGATGAGAAGAAAGGATACAATGTTGATGCTATAGTCGCAGTCGTTTGGTTGAAAGCCGACAACAAGACTTTTGCCGAACTTGTTGATGATATTGCAGGTTATGTCAAAAATGTGGAAAGGAAAGTAGTCAAGGAAGGCGTGGAGACAATCGTCACTGATTTGAAGAAAGTCAAACTATTAGAATGATAACGCATTTAAACTTAAGTTCCCAGAAATAAAAATTAAATTATGGCAACTTCTGAAGTGCGACGCGGGGAAAAACATTACAGTGAATTGAGATCCACTGATGATATTCTGGAAAAAGAAATTCAGAAACGTGAACATATAGAAAAGGAATTGAAAATCAGTGAACACAAGTATAAATCACTTATAGAAGGTTCGGTCGTGGGCATAACTGCAATCGACAGGTTAGGCAGGTTCACTTTGGTCAACAAGGCATTTTGCAACATGATAGGCTACTCTGAAAAAGAACTCATGAGCAAAAACTTCATTAAGCTTGTCCATCCAATGAACAGACCAGGACTTATAAAGATCTTTTTGCTGGGAGTAAGACATCCAGGTCATCACCAATATATTGAAACCAGGTTGGTGCGAAAGAACGGCGACATAATCTACATAGAAGCATATCCGAACGCTTTAAATGTTGACAATAAAGTTGTGGGAGTCACAGCAATCATAAACGATGTAACAGAAAAAAAGAAGCTTGAAGAAAAACTAAATAAAACAGAATTTCAACTGAAACTGCAGGAGAAGGAGCTCGAGGAGAAGATGATACTCGATTCTGTAGAAGAAGGTATTTTCACCATTGATGTAGATGGAAATTGTACTATGTGCAATAAGTCATGCCTCGAAAAGCTTGGCTATAAAGACCAGAAAGAAATATTAGGCAAGAACATGCATAAGCTGATGCATTATAAAAAGGCTGACGGTTCACAATACCCAATAAGCGAGTGCACAATAATCAGAGCAGTCAAAGATCTTAAGAACAGCCATTCAGACAGCGAGGTATTTTGGCGCAAGGACGGCAAGAGCTTCCCAGCAGAGTTTTGGTCGTATACCATCTATGACAAGGATGGAAAACTCAAAGGCACGGTTGTTACATTCCTCGACATAACAGAGCATAAGAAAGACGAGGAGAGCATAAAAAAATACGAGGAGCGAATGGAGAGAAATCTGGAAGATCTCGAGAGGTTCAGGCAGATAAGCGTGGGCAGGGAGCTGAAGATGATAGAGCTCAAGAAGAGGATAGCCCAGCTGGAAGACAAGGCTAAAAGAAGTGGTGGCGAGTGAGAATAAGGCTAAAAATAA
>DATDXT010000010.1:0-9126 GCA_035289185.1 archaeon
TTTTCCTCACTGCATTTGCTATGTCTTCTGCAACTTCCAATTTAGGTTCAGGCTGTACGTTCTTGTAAACATCCCTTGTTATCTGATAATCATCCAAAACAGATTCCAAGTCCTTTACCATGCTTGTATTTTCATATAAAAATTTGTCTGTCACAAGAAATACGTTCTTGCTCTGTAAAAGTTCCAAAGTATATCCAAGAAGTTTAGAAGAGTTATTGCCAAAAAACACAGAAACCGGGTTCCAAGTTCTTTCCATCTTTTCGACCTTGAGCATGGTAGGAGTGAATCTTGTCATTGATTAGCGTTTTTATATTTAAACTATTTATATCTTTAAGTAATGAAGATAACCAAGGTCGAGGCATTTCCTCTTGCTGCACCAAGGAAAGAGAACATAAGCGGACATCTGCCCTACGAAGAACATTTGAAGGGTATAGCACGTGCAGGTTACTATGCTACTTTTGTAAAGATAACAACTGACGAAGGATTGGTCGGCTGGGGAGAATCCATCTCTAGGGAAGTGCCTCAGGCATCTGCTGCAATCATAAAAGAACTGTTCAGCAAGCTTCTGATTGGGCAAGATCCATTGAATACAGAAGTGTTGTGGGAAAGGATGCTGCATACATTGAGGACAAGAGGACATTCTGAAGGATTTTTCATGGAAGCTATATCTGGCGTGGATTGTGCATTGTGGGACATTGTTGGAAAACATTTCAAAGTGCCTGTACACAAGCTGATAGGTGGGGCGCATGAGGACAAAGTAAAGGCTTATGCATCTTCTATCCTTTTCGGCAAGCCAGAAGAGGTCGTGAATACAGCCAGAAAGCTGGTGGATCAGGGACATGATCAGATAAAGATAAAAGTAGGCAGGGGAGAGGAAGACGTGAGGACTGTGAAGGCTATGAGGGATGCTTTAGGTAACAATGTTGAAATAATGGTCGATGCGAATTCTGCTTATACTGCCGCTTCGGCAATCAGATGGGGAAGGAAGTTCGAGAAGTATGATTGCATGTGGCTGGAAGAGCCTGTGCCACCCGACAACATAACTGGTTACATAAAAGTCGCGAAAGCATTGGACATACCTGTTTGTGGCAGTGAAGGATTGTTTGGAAGATACAATTATAGGGATCTGATAGTAACAGGAGCAGTTGACATAATACAGCCTGACGTTGCAAGAGTAGGAGGAATATCTGAAATCAAGAAGATAACTGCTATAGCTTCCGCATTCCACATACCAATCACTTTGCATGTCGGTCTATCTGGTGCTGGTTGCAGGGCTGCTGCTTTGCAGGTTGCTCCAACATTGCCTAGAGAGTTATTCTTGAACTATGAGATTTACTATTTGCCTAATCCATTGCATACAGAAATAATTAAGAAGCCAGTTGAGATTTTCAACAAAGGCTATCTGGAGCTTCCTAAAGAACCAGGATTAGGTTTGAATTTGGATGAAAATAAAATGATGAAATTCTTGGCTAAGTAAGAATAGTTTTAGCTTATTTTTAATTATATAATTTTATGCATCGCCAACTAAATCTAATTCAATTAACTTTCTTCGTTCTTTTCTGTTCATATATTTTTGTAATATAGGATTCACAAGTCTATGCAATTCACCAGCATGATTAAATAATTTAACCCATTCTAAATATTCATTCATCTCCATTTTAACTGTAGGGTTAAAATAAATTCTAACTGTAGCAAAGCCATTAGAGCATCCGCCTTCGCCATGTGCCTGGGCGAACCTTACTTCACCTGAAATCAGTTCATCATTGCTTTTGATACATACTCTTTCTTTAAGTTTCGGTTCTCTTTTTAATGTTTTTTCCTTTTCGTCAAAATAAATCAATCCATTTTCATTATCATAAGTTATGTTGAGATTTCTGTTTTTTGACATTCCATAGTTTTTAATTGCAGATGTCAATAAATCGGCTATTTTTATTTTATCATTATAAGTAAAATCTACAACCCTACCTTCTAAAAAACCATTTTTGCCTGCCGTAAAGCTTGTGGACAATGATGCATATTTTGTTTCTCTTAAAGAACATTCAGTTTCAATCTGTTGCGACATTAAATCACTAAAATTACTATAATAATAAACTTTAAATACCCTACTGTTGAAGGGCTTTCAGCAGTGAACTTTCCCCTATCCTGACTTTCATCGGATCCAAGTCTATATAGCCATCTTCTCTTCCAGATGCCGCTTTCAGCAATTCTTTAACATTATCCACATTGACGAATCCCGATATCTTAACACCTTTGCTGAAGTTTTCCTTCATTATCTTAACATGCTCTATCTTGGCACCTTCGGCAGAAAACCCAGTAGAAGTCTTAACAAAATCCACATTGCATTCATCAGCGATCTTGCAAGCATGTTTTATCTGTTCAATGTTCAATTCTGATGTTTCCAGTATGAGTTTCACAACAGCTTTCCTTTCATGTGCAAGCCATGTCACTATGTTCACATCGTTTTTTACGTATTCTATGTCTCCTTTCTTTAGTTTCTCATAATCCAGAACCATGTCTATCTCTTTTGCTCCATGATCTATGGCCAATTCAGCCTCAAAGACTTTGAACTTTGTAGAATGGTGTGATGGATATGGAAAACCTACTGTAGCGGCAAGTACTATTTCTTTTTTACCGTTTTGGTCAAGGAAGTCTCTGACATATTCGCAGTTCTCTGGTCTGACGCATATGGAATATGGCATAAGGCTCCTGTTTACAGCCTGCTTTAAAAAATTGTTGAAATCATCTTCCCACATCTTTATAGGGTTCTGTCCTTTCGGAGTCTTCTCTCTGTAAGCTTCAGGTCTGTGTAAGAATGTGTGGTCGCATATTGAAGCTATTTGCTTGGGTGTTAAGTCTTTTATTTTGACTAGATTGTTATCTGTCATACAAATTACTGTTCATTTTCGAAAAATAAATAATCTTTAGGCACCACGTGACTCACATTGTATTTTTACAGCCTCTTCACCATACCCATTTTCAACTAGTGTAAATTCAATGTAGCGGGAACCATATGACAACCATCTGTTGTAAAGTCTAGGTATCAAAGATTCGCCTTCAGCAACAGTTTCGGCAACTCCAGAATTATATAAAGCCTTTGCCACCTCATCAAATGGCATAATAGTTTTGAGTCCCCAAAAACCTAAAACACTTCTTTTAAAATGTTTTATACCATCCTTCACAATTTTAGTTTCTTTTTCCCGAGCAGTCAAATATTTTCCTTCAGGAAATGTCAGATTAGACGCCCTTGCAAAATAACTTTCCACACTTTCATTTGAGTCAACCATTTTATTTCACTTAGTAAATATAAGAATGTAATCTTTAAATACCTTACGATAGGTGACTATTTTATGTCAAACAAGTTTTGTCCGAAATGCGGGAAGGAAACGGAAGATTTCCACGATAACCTGTGTAGCGAATGCTATCTGAAGCCCAAGACGACTTCAGACAAGTTCCCAAGTTCATTTTCAGTAAAGAGATGCGGGATTTGTAAAAGATACCTGTCCCTATCAGAAGGCAAGCAACACAAGTCCATGGACGAAGCCATAGAGGATGACATATCCAAGATTTTGAACAAACCAAACATATCCTCTGCAAACTTCCACGTGGATGCCAAGAGAAACAAAGTGGTGCTTACAGTAAAGACTATGTTTGGAAGTCTAGAAAAAGAAGAGACAGAAGAGATAAACCTTTCAAGAAAGACGATACGTTGCAAGTTCTGCCAGATGAAGATATCAGGTTATTATCAATCCGTACTTCAACTGAGACTGCCAAAAGAGATAATGGAATCTGCAGTGGATGAGATAGTTAAACAATTATCCTTCGCCAACCAGCTAGATCCGCAATCGTTCATATCAAAGATGCAGAGAATCAATGACGGTGTGGATTTGTACATAGGATCGAAGAAAGCAGCCAACGACATTGTCAAATCTCTAAAGAACGAGATGAGAATAAAGACAAAATTTTCAAAGAAGCTTGGAGGTAAACTTAGAGGTAAAGACGTTTATAGGGATACCATACTAATTACAATTTGAGTGATAATTATGGCAAGGCCACCAGAACCAACAAGAGAAGAAATCGAAATATCAAGAGTAAGACTGCCTCAATCGCCAGAAGTCCTAGGCATAGTAGAGACGATGCTTGGTGGCGATCATGTGAAGGCAAATTGCACTGATGGTAACGTAAGAGTCTGCAGGATACCTGGAAGATTGAGAAAAAGAGTATGGATAAATCCTGGAAATCTGATTCTTGTCAAGCCTTGGGTGGTTCAGAGCAATATACGCGGTGATGTCGCTTTTGTCTATACGCCTACACAAGCAAATTATCTGAAGAGAAAAGGCTACTACTAAACAAAAAGTGATTCTTATGATAGAGTATGTTTCCATACCACAGGAAAGAATAAGGAGCCTGAGGAAAGACGACAGATGGAAGCAGCAGTTGAGCAAGTTGGTGGACGCAAAGATAACTTTTGATGAAGATGTCTGCATAGAGTGTGATGACCCATTGCTCATGATCAGATTGATTGAAGTTGTCAAAGCTTTTGGTAGAGGTTTTGATTTCAATGATTCATTAAGCCTGTTGGATGAAAGCTACAGATTGGAAATCATAGACATAAAAGAATTCGCTGGAAAATCCAAGAACAGACAATCCATTCTCAGAAGCAGAGTGATAGGACGCGAAGGAACCATAAAGAAAACGATAGAAAAAAGGTTTGGTGTTAAAGTAGCTGTGTATGGAAAGACAGTTGCGGTAATATGCAAGGATGTGGATTCAGAAAAGACGATGGACAGCATAGTTATGATATTGTCGGGCAGCAAGTTCGGTACAGTCACAAGATTTTTAAGAGAACATCAGACTTTATAATGGTCTTTTTCATTCCAAGGAGGATTGCTTATCACCCAGATCTCTACCGGAGTCCAAAACATTTTAACATAGTGCACAGTCTTTGGAGGTATCTTCAATACATCACGTTCTCTCAGCTCTATTTCTTTCCCATCTAAATATGCTGTTGCTCTGCCTTCAGAAACTAAATACCATTCAGTAGTTTTTTCATGATAGTGCGGTTCAGATTCTTCTATAAGTGCCAATGCTATACCTATTGGTCCATCAGAGCAAACTTCGTATACAAATTCTTTAGGTAGAACAACTTTCTTCCCGTCATCTATAGCATTCAACTTTTCTATCATAATTATCTATAATACAATTCGAATATTAATGGTTGATTATAAGAAAGCTTAATTTTTAAGTGAAACAATAACCAAAGATAATTAGCGCGATTGATTCTATGGCAGACGAACATATAGCAGAAAAGATGTCAGATGCGATGCGTGAGGTATCTGTAGCAGAATTCTTCGAAAAGAATAGACATCTATTAGGATATGAAAATGCAACTAAGGCTTTGCTTACAGTAGTCAAGGAATTATTGGACAATTCACTGGATGCATGCAACGAAGCAGAAATATTACCTGAAGTAAAAATAACGATAAAGCAGATCAATGAAGAAAGGTTCAAAGTAACAGTAGAGGATAACGGACCAGGTATAAAAGAAGAGAAAGTGCCTTATGCTTTCGGCAAGCTTTTGTATGGAAGCAAATTTTACAGGATGAGACAATCTAGAGGAATACAAGGTCTTGGGGGTCACGGAGCAGTGCTTTATTCGCAATTGACTACAGGAAAACCAACCACAATCATATCAAGCATAGGCGGCAAAGACATACACTATTTTGAACTGATGATCAATGTGACAAAGAATGAGCCTCATGTGATAAAACATGAGGTGCAGAAAAATCCTGACAAGTGGCACGGCTTGAAGATAGAGATGGAACTAGAAGGAAGATACATAGAGGGCAAGCAGTCAATAGCAGAATATATCAAACAGACTCATATGGCCAATCCTTATACACATATAACTTTCATAAGCCCCAATGGGAAAACAGATTACAAAAGACTGGTCGATGAAATGCCGGTGCAGCCGAAAGAAATAAAGCCCCATCCTTACGGTGTAGAGATAGGCGTGTTGAGAAGACTGGTTCACGCAACTAAGGCTAAGAACTTGATAGGATTTCTTATGGGAGATTTTTCCCGTGTGGGTAGAGGTACAGCCACTCAAATATTGAAAATTGCCAAGTTAGAAAACAAAAAACCACAGAGCATAACACATGAAGAATCTGAAAGATTGCATAAAGCTATGCAGACTATAAAGTTGATGGCTCCTCCTACAAATTGTCTGTCTCCATTGGGAACGAAAATTTTGGAGGAAGGACTAAAGAAAGACAGTGGTGCAGAGTTTGTCGTAGCAGTGTCTAGGCCGCCGAGTGTTTACAGAGGAAATCCATTTTTGGTGGAGGTATGCCTTGGTTATGGCGGTTCTCTGATACCAGACAGCAGTGCACAAGTCTTCAGATTTGCCAACAAAGTTCCGTTGCTATATCATCAGTCGGATTGCGTAACATCAGATGCAGTCAAAGAAGTTGATTTCAGAAGATATGGTTTTAGTCATCCATCCAATTCATTGCCCATAGGACCATTAGCGATTTTGATACATTTTGCATCAGTGTGGGTGCCGTTCACATCAGAAGGCAAGCAAGCCATTGCAAACTATGATGAGATATTGAAAGAAATAAAACTGGCGATACAGGATGCAGGAAGAAGACTTGCCATCTACGTGAGACAGAAAGCAAAAAGGAAAGATGCACAGATGAGAAGAGAACTGTTTGAGAGATACATACCTGAGCTTGCAGAGTCTCTTGAGAAATTGACTGATGTGAAAAGAGAAAAGATAATAGAAGGCCTTGAGAAGATAGTAAAGAAAGGCAAAATTAAATTTGTGGAGGAAAAGGTAGAAGAAAATGAAAATGAAGAAGGAAGAAGCAAAGAAGAACCTGAAGAAACTGGGCAGTGATGTCGTAGACGACATAAAGAAAGGAAACAACCCATCGTTAGACGTACCGATAAGAAGCCTTTCGAATATAAAATACGATACCGACAGCAAGATGATAAGGATGGGGACATCCATCTCTAAAAGATATTTTTTCAACATAGGTCATGTGAGGAAGTTCGTTCAGACAGTAGAAGCGGCATCTGTGGCAAAAGAATTGATAGACGTAGGAAAACATTTGAGCCTAAGAGAGACTTTCTACAAGATGAAGAGAACACTTCCTAATTCAGACATAAACCTTGTTGATGAGCAAGAAGAATCTAATGCTGCGATTGAAGATTTGGAATTGATAAGCGGAGCATCGAGAGAACTGCTTCACATAAATGCAAACAAGCTTGGTTCTATCGCAGGAAGAGTCACTATAGAAGACAAAGGAGATGTGATAGACTGGTCAAAGTTAGGCAGTGGCGGTTGGTCCATACCGTCAAATGTAGAAGAGATAGTTTTCAAAAAAGTTCATGCAAAGTTTATAATCTATCTGGAGAAAGCAGCAGAGTGGGAGAGGCTTCATGAGGATCGCGTGTGGGACAAGGACAATTGTATAATCGTTTCATCTCAAGGCCAGGCTACAAGAGGCATAAGAAGATTGCTGCAAAGATTGCATACAGAATTTGACTTGCCGATTTACATCTTGGTGGACGGTGATCCATGGGGGGCTTACATCTATTCTGTCATAAAGTACGGTTCTATTTCACTGGCGCACATTTCAGAATCGCTTGCAGTCCCAGGAGCTAAGCTGTTAGGCTTAACGGCAGATGACATAGAAGAATTTGAACTGAAGAGGCATCTGATAAAGTTCAAGGACGTGGACATAAAGCGTTTAGAACAGGTAAAAAATTATGAGTGGTTCAGAGACAACAAGCCGTGGCAGGAACAGTTCAGGAAATGGAAGGATCTTGGTGGAAAGGTAGAATTGGCGGCATTGTCATCAAAAGGCATAACTTTCATCTCTGACAAATACATACCGAATAAGATAAAAAACAAGGAATGGTTGGACTGATTTCTAGCATTTAAAAAGTTTTCTAACTTAGTAATTAGTATGTCAGATGTTCAGACTTATGTCGTACAATGCAAAGACAAAGGACTCGAGAGGGCTATAAGATATTTATATGAAAATGATCTTCTCAGAGACCCAAGGTCTATAGGAGTAGACGAAAGAATTCTTGGAGCAATGCATCATGATTACAATGTTGTAGACAGTGCTGAATTGTTAGATGCTATGCATGTTTTCACTTCTCAATCTTTGCCTCTAATTTTGAATGGAACAGGTACATATCATCATTTCACCTATGCTTTTTGCAGGAAAATTGTTGACAGGTTTGGAAAGCCCTACACTGTAATACATTTTGATCATCATTCTGACGGATCAACAGTTCGTTATAAATTTAAAGGACTTATCAACAGTGACATAACATGTGGCAATTATTACAGCCGTCTGATGGCAGATAGTAACTATGCCAAATCTGTTATTTGGATACAAGACCCCGCCACAATGATATCAGTTAACAGAAAGGGTAAAGTTATAGAATCTAGTGATGCTCACCTGTGGGCAACAAAAACTAATTATAGAGATTTTGCGTTGAAAGAAAGTGTTGGAGAAGCCATTGAAAGAACACTGCCTGTCACTCTAGCTAAAACTTTGGAAAACATAGAAACAGACTTATTGTATGTAACAGTAGACCTAGATGTGTTGTCCAAAGAACATTTAGATACAGATTGGGATCAGGGCGATATGCATTTGAATTTTTTACTTAGATTTTTGGAAGGATTGGGAGAAAAGAGAAAAATTATAGGAGCGGATATTTGTGGTCTTAGGAAAGATGACAGATTTGACCTCAACAGTCTAGCAACATTTTCCAAAGTATATTACACGCTTTATTCTGCAATGAGTTAATTGTATTAAAAATTATGGTGTTTTCATCTTACATCTGACTTTATGACACCCTTTAACAAATCCTTTATGGGTATGGTTGAAGGTAATAGTCTTACAAGATAAGTTGCTACTTTCTTTGAATCCTCGTTGCTAAATTCATTTTCAAAATATTTCGAAACGTTGTCTATATATAACTGGTCATCTTTAGAAATGTCTTCATATTTGATAAAAAGATTAATCTTCTCGGCTCTAGGATACCAATAACAGTGGTTCAAAATATTTTCTGCGGCATATGTAAGAGGCCTCTTCAAATTTGCCA
>DATDXT010000011.1:0-13547 GCA_035289185.1 archaeon
CTCAAAACTTTTACTCTGAATGTTGTTGTACCAAAGGTGTACGTTTTGACGTCGTTAACGTTTACTATGTCTGTGGAGACAAGATTGCCTGAAGCGTCCTTTATTTGGAGCTTTACCCAGGTTGAAGCGCCGTCAACAACATATAGTTTATATACACCATAAGAAAGATAGTTGAAACTAGTAACAGTTCCAGTTGTATAAGTTGATGAAGTTGTAGTTGTCGGATATGTGCAGTAAGGTATCACACATCCATTAGATTCTGTTTTAGTATAGTATGTTCCTTTGTAGGCATCACAGTTCCTCTTTATCTCTTCTGTATTGTAGACAGTGCAAGTTGCAGTGTTGTTTGACGTAGTCTGTGTGTTTGTAGTTGTTGTACTTTGCGTGGAAGAACTGCCAGAACTAGAAGATTCGTTGCCCCAATAAATGCATATGCCATCAGAACATGTCTTTCCAAAAGAAGGACAATTGTAACCACCAACTTCACATTTTACGTTATACCAAGAACCGTTGTAAATACCAGTACAGTAGTAGTTTTTGGCATACCCGGAATCACAATAGTCCCAATATGTGCCAGAATTGTCTGTACAGCTGCTCTTAGTAGTATGCATACCATTGGCTTCGGAAGACGTGCATGATGTCTCATCTGCCCCGTTCAAGGTTTCCGCAAAAACAATCCCTAAGCCAAATATCATAGCAAATAATACAAAAACAAGCATTCCCAATGCTTTCATTAAATTAATTTTAATTTTTCCCAGCTTAAACCTTACCTTTTACCGTTTTCAGTCTTTTCCAGCTGCGATCTCAGATCCCTAAGCTCCACATCAATCTCGTCCTTTTCCTGCTTGTATCTTTCCATCATGCCTTTGTACACACCTTCTGTTATGACTCTTGTATAGAATTCATACTGTACTTTTTTTATAAGCCTGTCTATCTTTCTTTTCCTCTCCTCTAGCTGGACCACGGATTTTTTGACGGATTGCCGTGACATGAACAGTTTGTAAGAAGAAAATCCTATGACTGAAACAATAGCCAGAATAACAACTATGTTGGCTATAATGCTAGACGTAAAGATAGGCTTTGGTATTATCTTCAACGATGCCTGTATAGGCCTGGAATTGGGAGCATTGAATGCATATGTCAGCAAATAAGTCCCCACAGGAGCGTTAGCCGTTACAACGTTGGCGTAAGTCCCATCATTCACCTTGCCATCTTGATGATTTCCATCATCGAACAGTTGTATGGAGAAAAAACCCGCCACAACATTTACAACAACATTTAAGTACGGGTATACTGTCCCATTCGCAGCTTTGCTTATCAATGTGAGTTTTATTGTCACGTTGTCACCTGCAGCAACTTCTTGCGGTGGTATGGTAGCTATGGGTGTGGAATCCGCTTGACCGAAGACAAAAGGTATGGCAAACAGTAAAAGAAGCATTGGGATGAAACCTTTCATAATTATAAGTTGTCCTTATCTATTTAGAAATCAGTTTCCTGACATCAGAAGATTTCAATACACCGGTATCTGTTATAATGCCAGAAATCAAGCTGTATGGCACCAATTCAAATGCAGGATTCCTATATTTTAATCCCTTTATGTTGGAAAACTCCTCTCTTACAGGTCCCTCTTCAACCTTGAACCATTTCCTATCATCACCTTTCATCTTATTTGCCACCACATACATAGGTTTCTTATTGAATCTTGCATCTATTGCCAAAGACAGGCTGCCTGATTTACATACAACACCATCTTTTCTTATCGCATCACATCCAACAATGGCGGTGTCCGAATCTTTGATAAATGTACCGACAGAATCTCTAGACACCAAAGTAAAATGTATCTTGTTCTTCATAAGATATCTTACAGCCTCTATTGAAATTTTCGCAGGAGAAGTCTCTATAAGAATCAAACCAAGCTTCTTCTTTGACAGTATAGAATTCACAATCGTATTAAACGCCTCACCAATGTAACAAAATGTAATCAATTTCGAACCGTCTCTTATCTTCTTGTTGAACTGTTTGTATATCTTCTCGTCAACTGTTTCAAGGTATTCTATCAGATTGTCTATAGTCCTTAGCTTACTATCTTTTTTAATATTTTCTATGCAATTGTGGAGCACAGAAGAGGTAGGTCTTGCCTCCAACAAAAACTTAGCTGCTACTTCGAACTTGAGCTTGAACCCATTCTTTTTACAAAACTGTCTCAGGAAATTAAGAGCAATCAAAGCTATCTCTTTGGAGCCTACAAGTTTAGGGTCTTTTATTTTTCTAACGATGTTTTCCAGACTTTCCATAATTGATGTTTAAGCATTGACAAAATTAAGCTTATGGGAAAGGATGTTTTGACTGAAAGAAACGAAAAACTCATAAACCATCTGATCAAAGCCAAAGCAATGAAAACGAAAATCATAATAGAAGCATTCAAGAAAGTACCTAGGCACAATTTTGTATTGAAAACACATTTAGACCAGGCATACGAAGACATTGCTCTTCCGATAGTTGGAAGTTCAACCATATCACAACCATATACTGTAGCTACAATGCTTGAGCATCTTCAACCAAAGAAGAACGAGAGAGTTTTGGAAATCGGCACTGGAAGCGGTTGGCAGGCTTGTCTATTGGCATATTGTATTGGTAGCAAGGGTAAAGTAGTCACTATAGAGATAGATTGGGATGTTGCCAGGTTCGCAAAAGAAAACATGAAATCAACAAAAATAAAGAACATCAAAAATGTAGAAGGAGACGGGTCTATGGGATATGAAAGAGAAGCACCCTACGACAAGATAATCTATACTGCTGCAACACCTCAGATACCAGACATAGTAATAAAGCAGTTGAAAGTCGGAGGAAAAATAATCGCCCCTGTCGGTGATTTGTTCGAACAAGTGTTGACTGTTGTAGACAAAGTGTCTGAGAAAGAAATCAAGAAACAGAAGTTCGATTCATTCACTTTTGTTCCACTCAGAGGAAAACTAGGTATCTAATTTCTTTAGCTTTCTCATCAGCTGATCAATTGTAACATGTTCTTCTTTGTTTTCTTTCATCAATTTCAACGTAAACTTCTTTGCCTTCAGTTCTTTTTGTCCAACAATTAAAACATAAGGTATGCCCATCCTGTTCGCATATTCAAGCTGCTTCCCAAGACTTCTATCCTTCAAATCAAACTCTGTAGAAATATTTTCATTCCTCAATGCATCTACTATCTCGAATGCACCTTCTTTCACCTCTTCATTTACAGATGCTACAAAAATCATTGGAGTCTGTGCCAAACCCTCTGGCAACAACTTGCTTCTTTCAAGTGAAAGTATCATCCTCTCCACCCCACCAGCAATTCCTACAGCGGGTCTGTCTCTCCCATACAGCTTGCTTAGGTTGTCATACCTTCCACCAGCCCATATAGCACCTATCTCTTCGTTTCCTTTGCCAAAACATTCAACAACATTACCTGTGTAGTATCCTATGCCCCTAACTATGCTCATGTCCAAGACACAATGCTTCACTTTGTTCCTAATCTGTAGCAAGTATACAAGTTTTATGAGTTCATCCAACCCTTCCTTTACCTTTTCGTTATGAGGCAGTGATTCTTTAATCTGTTTTAGAAGACTGGCAGGCTTTCCCACATTATTAATGAAATTAACTATTCTCTGCACTTGTTTGTCGTCTACTCTATATTTTTTTAATTCTTTCACAAACTGTTCATCACTTATTTTTCTTTTTTTGTCTATGATCCTGAATATGTTTTCCATTTGGACTTGATCATGCACACCTGAAGATTGCAAAAATCCTTCTATCAATTTTCGATTGCTGATTCTTACTTCAAATTCTTTGAAACCAAGAGATTCCAAAATATCTATACCAACAGAGATGATTTCAGCATCAGCCTCTGCACCTTTGCTCCCATAAATCTCGACGTCCCATTGATAGAAACATCTGTATCTTGCAAACTGAGGCTCGTCATATCTCCACATATTGGAAATACATGCTACCTTTATTGGCTCTGGCATGTTTTCATTGGATGCCACCATCCTAGTAATGCCAACAGTCAAATCGAATCTCAATCCTATGCTTCTGTCTGATTTATCCTTGAACCAGTAGATTTCGTTCTTTATGTCATGCCCAGCCTGCACTTCCAAAGTTTCAAGATGCTCCACAGCCGACGGTTCTACAATCTGAAATCCATGTTTTCTCAGAGAATTTCTTATTTTTTCATTTACCCAAAGCCTTATTGCCATCTCTCTCTGGTCAATGTCCTTCATCCCACGCGGAAGAGCAGATAGCGTCATATAATTCACTTTAGGTTTTTAATGAAATAAAATCTAGTTGGATAAGCGGGATTAGCTATTCCTGTGTTGGCGTAGCCTAATTTGCCAAACAATGGAAACATCTTACTTTCCATATCGGTTTTCCCGACGAAATATTTATAACCTAAACGATTTGCAATTTCACAACTTACACCTTCGAGGTTCGATCCTATACCATTTCCTCTCAAATTTCTATCAACTGCAAGTTCGTTGCCATAGATTGCTTCATCAGGTTTAACCAATCCGTTTAGAAGAGGAAACTTATCTAAGTTCAATTCATAAGCCCACATAAATCCCGCCAAATCATTTGTATATTCTAATTCTGCTACGAGAAATATCGGATTCTTCTGGTTTAAACAGTATTCTATGCTCTTCAGCACATCTTCATATGACCATTTCTCATTCCATGGAGGTTCGGAGAATACATCTTGGTAAAGAGCGATTACTTTATCCATATCTTCCTCCCTAAAATCTCTCAAAACTATACCTTCAAGCCAGTTGATATACAAATCATAAACAATTTTCCTAATCACGTTCATCACCTTTTACGGCATCTTGTATATTTAGACGAAGAATAAGAACATCATTCCTAATCAAAACTTTTACTTTAGAACCTTCCAACAACTTCAGCTTAGCACGAAAACCAATCGGTATAGAAACTCTTCCTTTAGAATCAATTTTAGAGATGACACTAGGCAGGTCTTTGGTGAACTAACTCACCGTTCTTTGAATTTACACCTCTCATCTTTCGTCACCTTACAATTCTAATGGAGGCTAGTCTTTAAATTCGTTTAGGTGGGAAAACAATCAGTCAGTAAATTATACTTAGTGGCACCATGCACTGATTAGCTTTCCATAGACAATTGTAGCTTTCTCCAGATTCTTAACTGGCACATATTCATCAACGATATGCGCACATTCAGACAAACCAGGACCATATGCTACACAGTCTATTCCACGTTCAGTCTTGAACAGTTCGGCCTCCATGTAGCCAGTTGAAACTTCAGCTTTTGCGCCACTGAATTTCTGCACAAGCTTAACCAATTCCGAGTTCTTCGGGATTTTCATCGCAGGCCTGGATTCGCTTAAAAACTCTATCTCGCCGTTGACACCAGACAATTTTAGTATTTTCTTAAACTGATCGAGTGCTAATTTCGGATTCTCCTTCGGAACAAGCCTCCTGTCAATCTCAACTTCACAATAGTCAGGCACAATGTTCACTTTAGTGCCGCCAGAAATCTTGCCAACATTGAAAGTTCCAGCACCTAAATCAGGATCACCGAATCTTTTCATTTCAGGATTCAATTTTTCCAGATTGGACAGAAATTTGACAGCCTTTTCTATAGCATTTACACCTCTTTCAGGAGTTGAGCCATGCACTGACTTGCCTCTGAACTTTATTTTTACATGAACTATCCCTTTCTGAGCGAACGTGACCTTCATGCTGCTAGACTCGCCGAAAATACCATACTCTACATCCTTTAACAGATCATGTCTTTTTTTGATTATAAAATTGGATCCTTTCTGGCTGACTTCCTCATCACCGACAAACGTCAGCAAAAGTCTTCTTTTCAAATCTGTCCTTTTCATCTTCTCCACAGCAGCAAGAATGCATGCAGCACCGCTTTTCATGTCGCTAGATCCCCTTCCATACAGTTTGCCACCGATAATTTTACCGCTGAAAGGATCGTACTTCCATTTGTTAGCATCGCCCACAGGAACAGTATCTATGTGACCATTGAACATCAAGCCACTTCCCTTTCCAAGTTCGGCAACCACTTCATACCTGTTTTTTTCGAACTCTAACATCTCAGATTGAATCTTCAAATCCAGCAGAAAATCATAAATATATTTGGATACCTCCTTCTCTCCGGTGGTAGGGTTCTGTGAATCTATCTTTACAAGCTCTTGCGTAAGTTCGATTTCATTCATAAAGTAATTTTCTGCATTTTGTCCTATTAATCGTTGACGGTAGGAAAAGTGATCAACAGTTCTATGTATCTTGCTGTTCCTTCCATTTTTCTGTCTTATAGTCAAGAATCTCTTTTTGCAATTTGTTCACATCATCCGAGTTTATCACAGAAGATATATCTATTCCAATTGCTTTGGCATAATCTTCAGCAGCCCTTATCCTTCTTTCAGCATCTGCTATACGATTTGATTTCAAAAGCATTGTGACTTCCCTTCCAGTATTTTTAATGTACGCTTCTGCAGCAGACTTTCTTATTCCATACGCACCACTAAGTATTTTGTCATCTTTAGAATATTCATCTTCTATTAACAATTCTGACAATCTCAAAGCTTCTCGATAGTCGCCATCAGACAGCTTTTTTTGGGCACGTATCAAAACATATCTAGGATCTTCTCCCAGACGTCCAGATTGTTCCAATGCAAAGAAAATGATACCTATCGCTATCAAAGACGGTACGAAATAGATAGCGCCCTTTATCAAAGAAAAACTACCAGTCACCTGAGCAGGATACGCCGGTTCTAAAAAGAAGAACATAAATAGCGTCAATGCAAAGAGTGGAGATATAAACAGCAGTGTCTTAATTATTCCCATAATTAGAATTGTCTAGTAAAACTTATAAATCTCAGACAACGGAAAATCTCCTAAGCTCTTTATGCTTTTCCAAGAAGCCTTTAGTATAAGAACAATCTGGACTAACCTTTAAACCATTATTTTCCGCAAATTCGAAAGCAGCAAGGTTTAATTTTTTAGCAATCCCCCGGCCTCTATCTTCATCCGGTACGAATGAGCGATATACATGCATGATTGTACCTTGTATTCTGTATAAAACCTCTGCTTCACCATGTTCTGTCTTAGCGAATATCCTGCCTTCTGCATGTTCTATCTTCATTCAGCGCCCAGAATGGGATTTGAACCCACAGACTCCGAAGGAGTCACAGCTTAGCGGGCTGTTGCCTTACCAGGTTCGGCACATCTGGGCATCATCAATATAATTAGTTGTAATTTTGGAAAGCAAAAGATTTAATATCATTAAAAATAACATATATTTAGAGACAGGACGATAAAAATGCCAGTAACAGTCAAGGACGTAGCAGATTTGTTCAACAAGGACGTGTTTACAGACAGAGGATTCTATGCAGGAAAGTGCAATGATCTGGAATTCGACTTAGGCAAGTACAAAATAAAAGCTCTTGTCATCGAAGCGGCCAAAGGAAGTGTTATGGAAAAGGTCATCGGCGGAAAGAAAGGACTGATAGTGCCTTATTCCATGATAAATGCTATAGGAGACATTGTGATAATCAAGCACATAATAGGCCAAGATACAAGAGATGATTCAGAAGAAGTCGAAGACGCACCAATGATGAGGTAAATTCCTTCAAAAATTCTCAGTTTAAGATTCTATTACTATCCTAGTTGATGTGCAGAGTTTTTTACCAGCTCTTATCAGAGCAAGTTTTCCTATTTGCTGATTAGATTTGTTTAATTTTAGCATTATGAGTCGCTGTCCTCTTTTTGCCTGTACTGCTCTGTTAGATGGATAACCGAAACTAAGTCTCATCCCTTGTGAAAACCTGTCAGCACCAGCACCTTGTGCAATAGAATGTTCTCTTACTACATGATGAGGATAGACTAAAATCTTGAAGAAGAAGTTTGTTAGTCCAAGCTTGGTTTCCAAGAATTTGTTAGCGACTATCCTTGCAGATTCTATTGAATTGTCCCTTATCTGTACATGATTCTCAGAAGTCAAAAACATTATTTGGTCGAAGTTGCCTTCCCTATTGCCCATTTCAAACTGGTGTGTCTTTGAATGAGGAATGCTCTTCACATAGCTCTTCTTTGGCTTGCTTATGCTGATTCTAGTAAATGGTCTTTCGATTCTTCTCATCGTTCTTCCAGGTCTCAATGGCATACAATCACTTAAATTATTCTTAATAGTATAGAATTTAAGCTTTTAATCTTTCAGACTGCTTTAACAGACTTGTCTATCAACAGACTGCTCATTAAAATTAATACTGCACCAACAATCGAAGTTATCCCTAAAAACTCACTGAATATGAAAAATCCCACAAGCGACGCCACTACGGGTTCAAGCAAAGCCACGGACGATGCCTCATAAGCCTTCAATTTTTTCATACTCTCAGTGAACAAAAACACTGGAACAGCAGTACTGATTATGCCTAGAAGTATAATGTACATCACAGACGTCGCACTTGGTATCGTGAAATTTATTGCATTTATCGGTATCAGGAAAAGCAAAGATATGAAGAAGGAATAAAACACTACCGAGTACGTGTCGAATTTCGTTTCAAGTTTCCTAGTAGCTACCAAATTTAAACCATAAAATATTCCAGATCCAAGAGCCAATAGAGATCCGATGCTGAGAGACAAATTAAAAGGCTTTAAAATAAACAACGCTCCGACAAAAGCCATGACTATTATCAGAAGAGTTGACCTTTTGATGCTCTCCTTTATCATGAAATGAGAGAAAATTATTGAAAATATCGGAGCAGTGTAGAATAAAAAAGCAGCACTGGAAAGCGGAGTTCCCAAGTATATGGAATTTACATACAACAATATAGCTCCGGTGTAGAAGAACCCATTGATAAGAAACCATTTGGATTTAATTTTAGAGATTTTATTTTTGGTCAATGCAGCAAAACAGAATGTTGCCACCGCTCCAATTGTAACTCTAAACAAGACAATTTCACTGCCACTTATGTCTGTTATGTTCCTTATGAAAAAACCTATCAAGCCGAACAACGAAGCAGCTAAAATAACAAGCAATACAGGCCTCATTCATCCAACCTCTAATCTTTAAATAGTAGGTAGATAAACAATAATTAAATTGATATTTGGAGGGATTAAGATGGCATTAATAGTTAAGTCAGCTGTCAGAGGAGCTCTAAAAGGAATGCGAGCAAGTGGAGATTTCTTCAAAGCTTTGGACGAATCAGTTCATCACAAGTTGAAGAGAGCCACAGATAGAGCAAAAGGCAATGGCAGAAAGACTTTAAGAGCATATGATTTGTAAAACACAAGAAACAAAAGATGGAGCTAGGGTCCTTTTTTAGATTTTTTGATACCTATCTTCTTAACTTTTTCTATCTTACTTACGGCAAGCGGACCTCTATATCCGCAATCAATACATTCGTAAATCATACCCAGCCAAGGCATGAACTTCATACTTTTGCTGTTGCATCTAGGACAATACATAAAATAATCTTAGATCCTATTTGCTATCAATTTTTTCCCACATGTCTATCCTTATGTCATCATCTGCCACACCCAAACCTGTCAACTGTTTGGAAATATCTTGGATAAATTTACCCCCACCACAGACAAAACAAGTCCTATTCTTCAAATCATCAACCACATCTCTAATCAATTCACTGTCCATTCTACTTACACGACCTTTCCACTCAGGATCTTCATTTCTTGTTATTATGTTCACAATCTTTATTTTGAAATTTGGATACTTCAGGTTGTCTGCCATACTTTGTATGCTTTCTAGTTCTTTCCTATAGATGATGTTATCAGGTCTATATCTGTTGCTATAAATTATTACAACATCTCTCTTCAAATTCATGTCGACGATGTATCTTAGATGGCACATTATAGGAACAATGCCTGAACTTGCGGCTATGCCAAGGTAGTTTCTTGTGGAATTCTCGTCATAGACAAAATTTTCATTCTTGGTGACACCGAATATTTCAAATTCTTCACCTTCCTTGGCAGCATTCAACATGTAGTTGGAAAATGAACCTTTATACAGAAAATCCACCCCATTACTATTCTTTATTTTCTCCTTTTTTTCTATTGTAACCTCTATATAGACTCCATTATCATCTCCGACAGCTCTTGTGGGAGGAGTCGCTATCGAATACGGTCTTTTAGTATATTGTTTGCTGCCAATCCTTTTCATGGATTCTTCTCTTGCAAGTTCCACTATGTCGCCAGTGCTGTAAAGCATTTCGACATAATCTCTGATTGTTTGAGATTTGCATCCAAGAATGACACTGTGTCCAGGTCTGTAGTCCAAGGATTTTTCTAGTTCAAATCTAAAAGTTTTAACATCAGGAGTTTCTTGGGTTATATCCCTTAGAATAGCACGAATAGAATCTTTAATGTTCCCCATATTAAATTACGATTTTCGTACACTTAAATATTCTACTTTTTCTTAAGTTCTTTCTTGAGTCTCAATATCTTTGTCTTCTGATTGCATTTGCCGCATACCAATAAAAAATACTGCCCAGATCCAGCACCGTTCACAAAAGGCTCCATCCACTTCACCCTACTATCTTTTTTGAACCCACATTCTGGACATACGAATTCGACCTGAGCATCTTCCCCATGCATCTTCAATATTTTTATTTTTCCAGAAGATTTTCCTTGAGAATTGGTCAAATCCCTGTTGGTAACATATTCAAGATCGCTCACTCTTGATCACTTACAGAGGTTTTTTCTTAGAACGAAGCACTCTAGATCCGCAATTCCTGCATTTGACCTTGCCAGCCCTAACCTTGGCAGGATCGGCCCTAATCTTGCTCTTGCAATGCCTACAAACATACATCCTGTTGAATATCCTTGCTACTGCTTCTGGGAATGTTTTCCTTACCATAAAAACCATTTGGGCAAGCAATTTACTTAAGCTTTAGTTAAGATTTCATCATTTTGCCAGCCTTATGGATATCGTTGACACATTCACTTTTACCTTGTCCTCAGTCTCTCTCTCTTCAGTGCCTATCAGAATCTCTTTGATTCTTACATTATCTGAACTGAATCTTCTTCTGACTATCTCTGCCACATCAACTGCTCTTGAAATCGCTCTTCCCCTCGCTTTGATGCTCACTTCGTTCATTCCGTTTGAGAATTGAGTCATGACCCCAAGAACGTATGCCATCGCACCTTTTTTACCTACGAATATTGTGTCATCAGCCATCCTATCGACCGTATCTTCACTAGATTGATTTTCATTAGTCATCGTTGTAATACCTCCATTGTTTTTTCTGACATTTGCTTAGTGTTGTTAGGTATTATTTTAATGTTGAAGTAAACTTAAATAGTTTATTTTCATAATTGAAAGAAATTTTTTAATTAATAAGACAAATTCTATTAATGCTAGGCGAGCACAACAAGGAACTTGCAAAGTTTTGCGTCGATTTTGCCATTAAAAATAGAGCGGACTATGCAGATGCTAGAATAATCAAGTCTGACGAAGAAAGTTACATGCTGAAAAATGGAACTCCGGAGAGCGCAGTCTTCTCCGAAAGCATAGGAATAGGTTTCAGGGTGCTTGTAAATGGAGGAATGTCGTTTTTATCAATAAACAATCTTCACAAAGAGACTATAAAGAAAAGGATTTTAGAATCGATAAAGAGTGCAAAGGTCGCTGGAAAGAAAAACAAGAACAAAATAAAATTGTCAGAAGAAAAAACCTATAAGGACAAGTGGAAAATCGATGAAAAAATAAAACTCATGGATGTAAGTCCAGAAGAAAAGATGAAATATCTCATAGACATAGAGAAAAGCCTATCGCACCTGAAAAAAAATTTGATTTCAAGATTTTTCCAGCTGCTATCTGGCACGACTGAAAAATTTTATGTCAATAACGAAGGTACAGAGATTAGCAGTTACATACCACAAATCTTCATGTTCTATAGTCTAATAGCGGTAAATGGAAAAGACAGCGAGCAAAGATATTATCCAGTCGGTGAAAGCGGCGGATGGGAGATAATCAAAAAATGGAACATCAACGATAAAATTAAGAATGACGCTGAGATGCTGGTTAAAATTCTTAAAGAGGCAAAGCCTGCGAAGAAGGAGATGCAAGATATAATTTTGAGTCCGGAACTTGTTGGGATAGCTATGCATGAATCGTGCGGTCATCCGGGAGAAGCTGACAGGACTCTTGGAAGAGAAGCTGCACAGGCAGGAGAAACATATGTCACACCCCAATTGATTGGAACTAGAATAGGCAATAATGTAGTTACTGTAGTAGATGATCCAACGGTCGAAAACAGTTTTGGATTCTATAAGTACGATGATGAGGGAGTGCCTGCTCAAAGAAGGATGCTTATAAAGAATGGGACACTGAACGGATTTTTGCACAACAGAGAAACAGCCAGTGTTTTCGGCGTTAAAAGCAACGGTGCATCTAGAGCATCGGACTATAACAGAGAATCAATTGTTAGAATGTCTACAACTTTCATGCTTCCAGGCAATCACAGTTTTGAAGAACTGCTTGAAGATGTCAAGTACGGAATTTTCATCAAGACCTATAATGAGTGGAATATAGATGACAAAAGATACAATGCCAAGTACACGGGAGGGGAAACTTACAGGATAGAAAACGGGGAATTAAAAGGATTGCTGAGAGCTCCTAAACTAGAGATCCAAACACCCACATTCTATTCGAGTATAGATGCATTAAGCAAAAAAGTGGAATTTATCTCAGGCACTTGCGGGAAAAATGAGCCAATGGATGGAGTGCCTGTCTGGATGGGTGGACCATATGCCAGATTGAGAAAAATACCTATAGGAAGCTGATTGTATGGATGAACTCGCAAAATATATTGTAAAAAGAGCACAGAAGCTCGGAGCAGACGATGTAGTCGCAACAGTCGTAGACAATACTGTAAGACAAGTTAGGTTCGCCAACAATGACATAACACTAAACACAACATGGGACACAATAAACGTGGAAGTTTTTCTTTCGTATAAGAAGAGACTCATCTCAAGTTCTTTAAACAATCCGTCCCAATCCGAAACGTTCTCATCAGTATCGATAAACAAAAATATAACAAAGGAAAAAGTGGATCAGTTCTTAAAAAGGATGCTGAAGATGGCCAAGATGATGAAACCGAAAACAGATTATTATGGAATAGCTGATGGAAAATTCAATTATGGCAGATTCAAAGATTTTTATGACAAAAGAATCGTAAACATTAATGAAAAAAATGTAGATTTTGTAAAAGATGCTATAGACGCAGCTGTCTCAGAAGGTGCAAAAAGATGTGCAGGAGTCCTTTACTCCAGTGTCTTCAATGAATCCAAACACACATCTAATGGAATAGATGTGAAGGAAAAAGGAACAAGCATAAACATCTCTCTCAGGGCATTCAAAGAAAAGGACGAGTCTGGACATTCTGTTTCTGTATCAAGGATTATGAAAGGGTTCGATCCAAAAAAAGCTGGGAGCGAAGCTGGTAGATTAGCAGCAGATTATTCTAAACCAGTTCAGGGAGTAGATGGGAATTATGACGTGATTTTCGGAC
>DATDXT010000012.1:0-2900 GCA_035289185.1 archaeon
ATTTTGTCAGAAAATCCTGGGTGACTACGGAGAGGCTACAGGAACAATCATTGCAAGGTAAATTGAAGGATTTCTTTTTTGCCAAGAAAGAAAAAGGATGCTAATCTTCTTTGTAGTCGCCGTTTATCATCATACTTGCTAGTGCATGACTGCAAATTCTATGTTTTAATGTCGCCCAGCTACATTCACATTCATATGTTTTCTTCTCTTTGTTGTAAATCACAATGTGCTCTTCGCTGTCGCCTATAACTTTGAAATGTATTCTTTTGTAGCCTTCTGCGTCCCTTGTGACTCTGTTGCTCTCCACTAGTTCCTTTGCCTTTTTGATTATGTTTCTAGAAATCACTGCCATGAAATAAGTTTGTACTATGTTAAGTAAATGATTTTATATAGTTTAAATGGCTATAGTTGGTTTGATAATTATGAAAGCTGTCGTTAAAGAACTGAAGAAGTTGAATGCTAAGAAGATATTCGTGCAGTTCCCGGAAGGAATCAAGCTCAGGATACAAGATATCAAGAGGGAATTGGAGAAAGAAGGGTTTGATATTGCTCTTTGTTTGGAAAGGACGTGGGGGGCTTGCGACATAAGGGAATACGAAGCTAAGATGCTTGGATGCGATGCAATCGTTCATGTGGCGCACCGTGATTTTGGTGTGAAGTCCAAGATTCCTATTGTTTATTGGGATTATTTCCAAGATGTTGATCCTATACCTGCATTGGAAAAAGAACTTGACAAGTTGAAGGATTATAAGAACATAGGATTGGTGGCAAGCCTTCAGTTCATTCCTGTGATGAAGACTGTGAAAAAATATCTTGAGGATCATGGCAAAAAGGTCTTCAGTGGAAAGACAGAAGAATATGAAGGTCAGATACTTGGATGTAGGGTAGGTGCTGGAAAGCTGGTTGAAGATAAGGTTGATTGTTTCCTTTGTGTGTCTGCAGGTAAATTCTATCCTCTAGGACTGGCATTGGATACTGGAAAACGCGTTTTCAATTTTGATCTGGAAGAAGGCAAGATTTTTAGCATGGATGAAATGAGGAACAGAGTATTGAAAGTTATTGCTTGGAACAAAGCCGAGTTTAAAGATGCAAAGAAAGTTGGACTGCTGGTTTCGTTCAAGACAGGACAGTTCAGGAATCCATTTTCACTCAAGAAAATTATAGAAAAACAAGGCAAGGAAGTCTTTGTCCTGGCAATGGATGAGTTCAGCATGGATAAACTGGAAGGATTGAAACTGGATGTTCTGGTGAATACAGCATGCCCAAGAATAATTGATGATTTCAACAAATACAAGATTCCTATAATAAACATAGAAGATGCGTTAAACCCCAACCACACGAAAAATCTTGGTAATTAGACTTGTCCAAGATGTGGTTTAAATAGTTTAAAATTATCCTTTTTATGTGGTATTATGAAAACTGTTCATCATCACTCAGCGGCTGTTTTAATTGTACCTGATGGTGCTTTGGACGGCGTGCTCTTGGGCAGGTATGATGAAACTTACCCTGTAAAAATCTTCAGAAACCATTACAACTTTATTGGTGGCAATCCTCATGGAGACATATCTCCTTTAGCCGCATTGAAAAGAGAGTTGGATGAAGAACTGAATCCCTCTTTGGTATATTCGGCAGAAACTGTAGGGAAAATTATAGGCTCTAAGGAAGCTGATGTTAAAACCGATGATCATTCAACGGGAAGAGTCTATGTTTCATCAGAAAAGTTGGATGAACTTAAAGAGGAAATATTGAAAACAGTCAAGGGCTATAAAGACTACTTGGTTGAAATTGACAAAGACCATGTAAAAACAGACAAAGATTTGGTGTTTATCTTAAGCATTTACCTTGCCAGAATAAACAGAGAACTATTTGATGAAATAAAACTGGAAATAGAATCAGGCAAACAAATAATAAATGAGGGTGGTTCTGCAGTTGCAACTCCTGAAGAACTGGCTTCTGGAAAAGTAAGAGGATCTTGGGGATATTCTACAATAGTAGGTGATATGATTGGTATAAAAGTTCCTGAATATGGATTCATTAGAGTGACTTCTTTGGGCAGTGCTCCTAGGAACTTTTTTGCAGAATACAAATCAGATTTCCTGTATGAAAGGAATCCTGAATGATTTACTTAATAATAAGATGCCAATTATAATTATGAAAATCGTGATTTCTCTTGGCGGTTCGCTTCTTACAAGAGATTTGACTACAGAAAATTTCAAAAGATATGTCGATGTAATACTGAAGCTTAAGAAAGATGGGCATAAGCTGATAGTTGTATGTGGTGGTGGGAAAGTGGCAAGGGACTACCAAGCTATTGCTAAAGCTTTCAATGCTGACAAAGATCAACTAGACTTTGTGGGAATCATGGGTACGCATGTTAATGCTGCGACGTTCTGCTATTGTCTCGGTGATGCTGGATATTTAATTAAATGGAAAGAACAGGAAAAGATAAAACCTGAAGTAAAGAAACACTTTGGGAAGAAAATAATCGTTGCTGCTGGCTATGGTGTTGGTTGTTCTACTGATTTTGATGCCGCTTATCTGGCAGAAGTCGTTAAGGCGGATTTGCTGATAAATGCTACGAACGTCGACGGTGTCTATGATAAGGATCCTAAGACTAATTCTGATGCCAAGAAGTTCAGAAAGATGAATTATAAAGAACTGATTGGAATCATACAGGGAAATGAACAATCTCCTGGACAATACAGATTGTTCGACTTGAAGGCTGCCAAGTTGATACAAAAGATCAAGCTGAAGACTGTGATTGTCGATGGTACAGATCCTGAAGAAATACTAAGAGTGCTAAATGAAGACCACAATGGGACTGAAGTATCATTTTATTAAATTCCTTTTTCTATAATGTAAAATACAAACAATGCCTCAGTAGCTCAGTCGGCAGAGCG
>DATDXT010000013.1:0-5190 GCA_035289185.1 archaeon
ACAATTGTTTTCAACATAGACATTACTAGTTTCAGAAAAATATTCTTAAATGTCAACGATTACACTCCAAGCATAAGGATGTTGTTTCAGCAACTCTTAGCAAAACCGGAAGGTGTGTCAATACCGAATGAAAAAGTTTACGGTTATTATAGGATAGATGTGGAAACGCCAACTATAGAAAACATAAAAAATGCCACTATAACGTTCTTTGTAAACAGGAACTGGCTTCTACAGAACAATTTCGATCCAAAGTCCATAGTCCTTGCAACATACTCTAACAGCACATGTGTAAATGGATTGCCGCCTAAATTCGGGTTCTGCGAGAATGGACTGCCATCATCCCCTGCTTGGGAATATTTGAAAACCGATAAGGTGGGAGAGGATTTCAACTCTATTTATTACAGCGCATTCACCACTCACTTCTCTGTATATGCAATCTTGGCTGGGATAAAGATTCCTTCTACAGAAATAGTCAATGAAGGCAGCCAGTTCAGCATTTTCAACCTTACAATAACATGGATAGTGACTGGCATGATAACATTGTCTGTAGGCGCATTGACCACACAAAAAGTCGTCATTATAAGCAAAAAAGTCAAGAAGAAGAAACTGATAGAAGACGAAAACAGATTGATAAACATGTTCAAGATACTGGAAAATATGAAGGAAAAGGAACTGATGAGCATAAGCGCCTATGAGGAAGTAAAGAAAACAATAGCTGACAAGTTTTTGGAAATAGAAGATAAACTTAAACAGTTAAAAAGTATCAAGCTCAGCCCCAATCAGCCCTGACGCCCTCCTTGCCTTCTTTCCTCAACATGTAGTTGTAAGCACTCAGCCCAGCAGCTGCTCCTTCACCTGCCGCTGTCACAGTCTGCTTGTATGGCTTGTTGGTTATGTCTCCTGCTGCGAAGATTCCTTTGTGCGAAGTCTCTGCAAGCTCATTGGTGACTATCTCGTTCTTTTCGTTCAGATGAACAAGATGTCTTACGAAATCTGTCTTAACTTCGTAACCTATCTCCACAAAAATGCTGTCCAATTTTATCTCTCTTTTATCCTTTGAGTTTACATCTTCCACCAACAGACCTTTTACTTTTTCATCGCCCAACACTTCCATCGGAGCACTGTTCAAGACAAACTCTATGTTTTTAGCTTTCTTCAGATTCTCCTGGGTTATCTCATCTCCTTTGAAAGAATCTCTTCTATGAATAAGATAGACTTTTGTTGCAAATTTAGACAGAAGTTCCGCCGCTTCCAAAGCAGAATTGCCGCCTCCTACAACAGCAACTGTCCTGTTCTTCATAAGTGTTGAGTCGCATGTTGCACATGTATGTACTCCTCTTCCTATGAACTTGTCTTCGCCAGGAATACCGAGCTTTTTAGGAATCTTGCCAAAGGAAAGTATGAGAGTTTTAGATTCGTAGGTTTCCCCGCTTGAGATAGTCACTTTTAAATGATCTTCTTTTATTTTATCTACTTTGCTGGCCATCCCCATTACAAAATCTGCGCCGAAGTTCAAAGCCTGCTCATAAAATATCTGCATAAGTTTCGGTCCGCTTAACGCAGTATAACCAGGATAGTTCTCTTCATGTTCTGTCAAAAGGTTCTGACCTCCTATGTCTACAGAAATAACCAGAGTCTTCATCAGCTTTCTAGCAGTATAGATGGCAGCAGTCATGCCCGCAGCACCGCCACCTATAATGATAACATCGTAAATGTCCTTTTCAGCCAATAGTATCACCTAAAAATCTAAAGCATTCAACAGAATAAAAATCTTCAGCCGCCTCTTTTCTTCAGGATAAGTTGGCATTCAGGACAGAATCCTGGATCCTTGAAAATCTTCCTGCATATCATGCACTCGAAGGCTATCTCTTCCTCGTTTTCATTCTCTTCTAGTTTGACATCTTTCTCGCTTACTTGCATAAAAATCAGCTTCTATTGATTCACTGCTTCCTCGGCCTTGTTTTTGCTTGGAACCCCTACGAACTTTACCTGGTCATCGATTATCGTAGTAGGAACACTCATTATGCCATATTTTTCAACCAGCTTCATGCCTTCTTCAGTGCTTGCATCCACTGTCTTGTAATCGAACTTGTGCTTCTTCTGCAGGCTAAGCCAAAGCTTGTCAACTGTAGGACAAAACGGGCAATTGACTGTCTTTACCAACACAACATTCTTCATATTCTATCAACGTTAAAATTAAATTGACTGCAACGTATTTAAATAATTAAGATAAAGGTGAATGTATGACAGCTAAAGCGGCAATTATAATCTCTTTGATAGCACTCTTTATAGCTTTGGGATCGGTTTTTTCCAGCATCAACGTTAATGATTTGACTGGGACGGACAAGACAAATTCTATAGCCAATACAAATGTTCCTATAGACACAGGAAGCGACAATTTCCTAAACTCTACCATTGTAACCGTCTATGTACCTGCTGTCGATAATGAGGGGAATGGTGTAAAGACAAAGCTTACAGTCGAGACCATACCAGGACGTGGGAGGATATTGACAAACATAAACAACCTGCTTTTCTGGGTAGACACTCAGCAGTCTATACAGATTGCAAAGAATGTTGCTGAACAAGAGTCAGGAATTGACATGTCAAAGATGGATATAATCTACACAATAGAAACTGAGGCTACTGTAATAGAAGGGCCGTCGGCCGGTGCTGCGCTTACCATAGCAACGATTGCTGCTTTACAAAACAAACCGTTGAACGATTCTGTGATGATGACTGGTACGATAAACTCTGATGGGACGATAGGACCAGTAGGCGGCATTTTGGCAAAAGCTAAGGTTGCGAAAGACCTTGGAGCTGCATTGTTCTTGGTTCCTGAAGGACAAGGACTGCAGACAAACTATGTTCCAAAACAGACATGCGAGAAAAGAGGATCATTTACCTTTTGCGTCACCGAATATGTAAAGCAGACTGTGGATACGACAAAAGATATTGGTATACAAGTGATAGAAGTTGCCACAGTACAGGACGCTTTGAACTATATGCTAGCAAAATAGATTAAGGTTTTATTGTGACATCGTATCTTCTTGAATCTGAAGGTTCTTTTTCACGAGAGTTCCTGTAAAACGTGTCTACATAGGTATTCCCTTCGCCGACTGCTTTGAAGAGAAACAGATAGCCTTCGCCAGTTCCTAGTTTGCTGGACATTTCCTGAGGATCAAGATTCAAAAGAACTAGATGCTTTACATCATGCTCTTCTTTCCAAGTCTCATAGTTCTTATGTGTATATTCCTCTATGCCAAAAACTTCTCCGACACTTGCTTCTATCTTTTGGCCTCTCTTGTATATCTGAAAACTGACTGGCATAAAATAAGAATGTGTAGAAAAGTTTAAAAGCTTCAGTTACTTCATCATCTTTTCCAATTCTTTCAAAGCTACAGGCAGTTCGTTTATACCATCATTTCCTGAGAAATGGTGCATGTTATGTTCGATTATTATATGAGCATTTAGGTTTTGCTTGAATATGGAAGAATGTTTCAATGGAACCTGTTTATCATTGTCTGAATGTATGGCGACAAATTTACCACAATGAGATTTTATCTCTCCCCAGTATATGGGAGTTTGGAAGAAAGTATCAAGTTCTTTAAATCCAATATTGTCAGAGAAACCTGCCACCAATACAGCTCCTCCTACTTTCTCTCCTTCATTCAAAGATTCTATATATCTCAAGATAGTTATGCATCCGAGGCTATGACCAACAAAATAACAGTCTTTATCAGGCTTTCCTACAGCTTCCTTAAGATGATTGACCCATTTGTCCATTGTAGGATTGTCTGTATCAGGCATAGCAGGAGCGACAACTGTAATATTTTGTTTTTCCAATTCTCTTTTCAACCAGCCTTTCCAGTTATGGTCTGAGTATCCCGCCCATCCATGAACTATGAAAACTCTCGCTCCCATACTTAACAAATAAACATTTTTACTCAAATAAACAAATAAATTCTATGAGAGTAAGGACAGATGTGCTGGTAATAGGCGCTGGTTCTGGAGGATATGTTGCAGCCATAAAACTGGGCAAACTAGGCAAGAATGTACTGGTAATTGAAAAAGACGGCATGGAAGGTCTCGGCGGCATATGCATGAACCATGGATGCATACCTTCGAAGGCATTGATTCTAGCCTCAAAGTTTTTCCACGACATAAAGGATGCAGGTGAGATGGGAATAAACGTTTCTGGTGTTTCACTTGATGCAAACAAGATGCAGGATTGGAAGAATGGTGTTGTAGCAAAGCTCAGGTCAGGCATAGACTTTCTCATGAAGAGGAACAATGTCAGATGGATGAAAGGTGAAGCTGTGTTTGACTCTTCTCATAGCGTGAAGATAAATGGAAATCCGGACATAGATGCAGTTGATTTCAATTATGCTATCGTAGCGACTGGTGCTTTGCCTAACACATTGCCTGGTTTGGAGTTTGACGGTCAAAGCATCATAAGCTACAATGAGGCATTAGACTTGAGAGAGATACCACAGGATCTTCTTGTAGTTGGTGGTGGTTACATTGCTGTAGAGATGGCTGCCTGTTATGCCAGACTTGGTAGCAGGGTTAAGCTTGTACACAGGAGAGAACATTTGCTGGCCGAGTATGATGATGACATTGTAAACACTTTGCAGAGGAAGATGAAAAATGATGGGGTCGAATTTATTTTCAATTCCAACATTTCAAAAGTCGAGAAAATCGGTGGAAGAGTCAGAGTTACATTAGAAAACCAGAAACAAATTGAAGTTGACAAAGTCTTGGTTGCAGTCGGTGTCGGTCCGAATTCTGCAAACTTGGGATTGAACAACACTACAGTAAAACTTGATGACAAAGGATTCGTAATTGTTGACAAGAAGATGAGGACTACTGATCCTAGGATTTTTGCAATAGGCGATGTAGCAGGCCAGCCATTGCTTGCACACAAAGCAACAAAACAAGGAAAGATTGCTGCTGAAGTGATTGCTGGCAGGAATGTGGAATACAATAATCTGTGCGTGCCCTTTGTAATCTTCGGCGATCCTGAGATAGCTATTGCTGGATTGCAGGAGAATGAAGCTAAGAAGAAAGGATATGAGATAAATATCGGCAAGTTTCCATTCTCTGCTCTTGGTAGGGCTTGGATTCAGAGAGAGACAGAAGGATTTGTTAAAATTATTGAAGACAAGAAGACTGGAAAAGTTCTGGGAGTTA
>DATDXT010000014.1:0-3989 GCA_035289185.1 archaeon
AATCTGTTTTGGATGATTATCAGATAACAAGGGATGTTTACAAGAACGTACAGCCTGAACCTAAATTGGAAGTTGCAGAAGACATAGCAAATGCTGTAAGGAGAGGCAATTATAATGCTGTTGTAGGCATAGGTGGTGGTAGTGTTCTTGACATGGCAAAAGTCGCTGCAGGCATGGCTACCAATGATGGTGCTCCGAAAAGTTATCTTGGCGCTAACAAATTCACAAACAGTGCACTTCCTTTGGTTTTAATACCAACCACTGCTGGGACTGGAAGCGAAGTGACTAGCAGGGCGATGGTGACTGCTGATGAGAAGGCTGTTTTTGCAGATGATATATTGTATGCAAAAGTCGCTCTTGTGGATCCTAAACTTACTGCAAGCATGCCGCCAAAAGTAACAGCCGATACTGGTTTTGATGCGATGTGCCATGCATTGGAAGGTGTTCTGTCCAAGGAAAAATTCTATGGTGTTGAAAAAGAAGTTGAGGAAGATGGCTATGAAGCTGTAAGAATCATAGCAGGAAACATAAGGAATGCTGTGAAGGATGGAAGCAATCTGCAGACAAGAGAGTACATGATGAAAGGTTCATTGCTTGCGGGATTTGTATTGTCGAAAAAAGCTATGGTCTACGGACATTCTATGGGCTATCCTTTTGCACCCAAGTACAACATACCACACGGCAGGTCAGTCATCATGGCTCTTCCTTACATAATGCAATTTTACGGGGCAAGAGACGAGGATTCTAAAAACAAGATTTCGAGGATAGCAAAAGATTTAGACATAGGAAAGTTCTGGCAAAGCAATGGGATAAAAGTTTATGAGACCGTCAATACGATAAAAGGATTGATTGATGAAGTTTATGGTAATCTGAACCTTCCGATAACTTTGAACGGAATAGGTGTCAAGAAAGAAGAACTTCCAGCAATGGCTAAACTCTGTTTAGAGAAGTGGCCTAGACCGGCGAGCCCTGTACAAGCAAGTGAATTGGATATTTTTGGATTGTACAACCAGATGTGGGAAGGCAAGATGTGATTCAACGTTTAAATCTTTATATTTTCTTAATAAACAATCAGAGATAAATGGCTGAAAAATTTCCTATGCTAATTAATGGGGAGAAAGTTCTTACAGATTCATACATAGAAGTCAAGAATCCAGCTTCTTACAACGATGTTGTCGGGTACGTTCCTAAAGGAAGCAAACAGAATGTAGATGCGGCAATGGATGCTGCTCAAGATGCTTTAAAGTCCAAATGGAGCAATTGGGAAAATTCCACTGAAAGAGGCAAGGTGATGTACAAGGCTATAGAACTTATCAGGAAAGATTTGAATGGTCTTGCAACACTATACACATCTGAACAAGGCAAGCCTTTCAATGAGGCAAAGTCTGAGATAGAAAGCTTCCTTACAACAATGTACTATTTTGCAGGTTACGGCGGTAAGATTCGTGGAGTAATCAATAGAGCCAAACTATCAGATACTGAATATTTACTGACAGAAGACAGACCTGAACCTATTGGTGTCATTTCTGCAATAACTCCTTGGAATTTTGCAATATCTCTGCTGGGATGGAAGATTGCGCCTGCACTTATCTGCGGCAACAGTCTAGTTATAAAACCGTCCTCCACTACGCCATTGACGACCATAGAACTTATACAAAGACTTTATGATGCAGGATTGCCGAAAGGTGTGGCCAATGTTGTTACCGGCTCTAGTTCAGAGATTGGAGACTATATCGTTGAGCATCCTAAAGTAAGAAAAGTCTCATTTACAGGATCGACTGAAGTGGGCAGGAGAGTCTATCAAAAAGCAGCACTAGGGGTCAAATATGTTACTCTTGAGCTTGGTGGCAGTGATCCTACGATAGTATGTGATGATGCGGATTTGGATGAAGCTGCAAAGAACATTGTGGAAAAGGGCAGGTTCAGAAATTGCGGCCAGTCTTGCACATCTGTCAAAAGGCTTTACGTAGAGGAAGGAGCATATGATAAATTCATAAAATTATTGTTGGATTACACTTCAAAGATAAAAGTTGGCAACGGTTTGAATCCTGAAGTTACAATGGGTCCTTTGCACAACAAAGACCAAAGAGAATTGATTGAAAGATTGGTAGACGATGCGGTAAGTTACAACTCTAATGTTTTAATCGGCGGTAAAAGACCTGATGGGAAAGATTTTGAGAATGGACATTTCTATGAACCGACAGTTCTAACAGACATAAATGAAAGTGCATTGATATGGAAAGAGGAATGTTTTGGTCCGGCACTTCCAGTTGCAAAAGTAAAGAATCTTGATGAGGCTATAGAAAGAGCTAATGACACAGAATATGGTCTTGGTGCAGGAATTTGGACAAATGATATGAAAAATGTTGAGCAATTCAAGAACAAAATAGAAGCTGGGATCAAATGGATAAACAGCCCGCCACTTAGCGTGCCTGAGACTTCTTTTGGTGGTATCAAAACTAGTGGCATAGGCAGGGAGCTTGGAGAAAGAGCTTTGTTTGAGAATCTAGAAACGACATCTTCAAGGACAAGATTCAAAATATAGTTAATCTTATTAAGTTTTGCATACTACTTTAGGATAGGTGGGAAAATGGTCAACATACTTGTAACTGAACCTGAATATTTCAACGAAGACGCAATGAAGATTTTAAGAGAAACCGGAGAAGTCAAGGCAACACGTTTGACTAAAGAGCAACTGTTAAATGAAGTAAAAGATGTTGATGCTCTAGTTGTTAGGATAGAGACTCACCTCAGTAAAGAAGTGTTGGAAAGAGCAAAGAAATTGAAAGTAATAGGATCTGCTACGACTGGATTGAACCACATAGACACAGATTATGCAAAGGAAAGAGGAATCAAGGTCATAAACTTGCAGGGTGCACACACATTCGCAACAGCCGAACATGCATTTGCATTGATGTTAAGTTTTTACAGAAGGATTCCTTGGGCACATGAACATCTAAAGAAAGGCGGATGGGACAGGCATAAATTCATAGGCAATTCCTTGAAAGGAAAGACTCTTGGCATACTGGGTTATGGAAGGATAGGTAGAAAGCTGTCAGAATTTGCAAAAGCATTTGGGATGGACATAATTGCATTCGATCCGTACGTGAAGACTGATGAAGTAAAGCTTGTATCGTTTGAAGAATTATTGAAGAATTCAGATGTGATTACAATACATGCAATGCTGACAAAAGAAACGGAAAAGATGATAAATTATGATAGTCTGAAGATGATGAAAAAGAACGCTATATTGATCAACACTGCAAGAGCTGGAATAGTGGATGTACATGCTTTGCTTAGAGCATTGAAGGAGAATTTGATTTATGGAGCAGCTTTAGACGTATTTTCCAACGAACCGATAACAAATGAGGAGAAACATATCTTGGAACATGCGGAACAAAACCACAATCTTCTTATAACTCCACATATAGCCGCTTCAACACACGAGGCTGCTCAGGAAGCTGGGGTGGAAATAGCACTGAAAATAAAGGAATGTTTTAAGCAGTGAAATTGTTTTAATCTTTAATAACTAAATAATTTTAATCTAGGCCACTGTAGCTCAGTTGGTAGAGCACCCGCCTTGTAAGCGGAAGGTCAGGAGTTCAATCCTCCTCGGTGGCTCTAAAAACTTAACCAAAGGAATTACCTATTTTTAAAAGAAAAGTATTTATTACTTAGTCTCCAGATTAAACTCTGTCCTTACTCTTGTAAAAATCTTGTCTATGAAATTGCCGCAGTCGCTCAAGAACCTTCTTCTGACGTCATTGTAAAAAATTTTGTGGTATATCTTCAGAAATCCCCTATACATGAGTGACTGTTGGAAAGCCGTATCAAGAGTATAATCTGTGAATATCCTTGCGCTTATTGTCATGACTAAACTTCCTGGCTTGCTTTTATCAGATGGCTGCTTTCCTTGGAAAATCAATTCGAACAAAATCTTCGTCTTCGCATCCATGGCCTTGTTTATGTAAAGTCTTATGTAGAAACCT
>DATDXT010000015.1:0-3273 GCA_035289185.1 archaeon
TATTTGGGATTTTCTCTTGGTCCAAGGAAACAATACATCTTTTGAGCATATGGTGAAAGCTGTGCCAAAAATTGGGATTGTATGGATCCTAAAACTCTTCTGGATTTCCCTCTTGTTTTAGGTGAGGTTTCTATTTCCAACATATTTTTACTATGAAATAGAATTTTAAATACTCGACTTACTGGCTTATCTTGAACCTAAGCATACCGCCTATCGCACCTATCTTCTCAAACTGTCTACCTTCCTCTGTGTCTACGGATACCCATTCGACTTTAGTGCCAAACTTCTCTGCGTCTTTTATCAAAATTTCAGACATATCCAGTTCTTCTTCCATAACCATCACATCATGACAGTTATCGCAAAGCTGTTTCCTCTTGTCATCTGTAATGTCCATCTCTTTTGAAACCCCGCATTGGCTTTTGAACTTGACCCTGAACATCGTGAAGTTCTCGGAAATAAGCAAAACGTCAACAGCTCCCAAGTCCAAAGCCTTCCTTACACTGTCATAGCCGTAAACAACATTCCCACTCTTCTGAATCTCGGTGAAAAACTTCTTCATTATCTCCCTTTCCTTCATGTACTTGCTTTCTTTTATCAGATCCTCCGACCTTTTCACCAGTTCTTGCAAGCCAGTCATCCCTGTATAACCGACGTCCTTTATCCCAAGAATCTTCTTCTGTATCATGTAGTTGAGATAAGCTTCTTTGAAAAACACCTCCTTGTTAGGACCAGGACCTCCAAGAAGTATGCCTATCAGATCCTTCTGCTCGAGGAAGATGTTAGATGCTGCTTCTGCAACTTTCCTGAAAAAATCATTCAATGCATCTTCCCTTATCCTATCGTAACGCATCTGTGAATTGTGGACAAGTATACCATTTGCTATAAAATTACTCGTTCCATGAACCTGCAGATCAAAGAAATGGCCAGTAGTCTTTACAACGCTCTTGCTGACAATCTTCGCAGGCTTTAGTTCATTTAAATTATCAAAATTGATCGATAGCAATCTGTCGCCTACAGACAAATCTCCAGCTGGAACCTCGACTGTGGAAAATGTTTTCTTTACAAACATGACATGCTCAGGCGTGGTAACAATCTCATTTCCATTATCAGTTACTATTTTGTATACAACATCTGCTTTCCTCTTCTGAACAACTTCCACCTTGGAAAAGACGAATTTCTTGTAATTGAAATCATAAGACATCACATCTTCCCCCTCTTTAATCTTCTTTATCTCGCTGGTCTTGCCGTTGTTGACTATCGTATCTTCATGCAGGCACATTCCTCCCTTAATTGTCTTTCCGGGAACTGTCGAATCCATATGCTTCACCTGCATTATCTCCTTGCCTTTCAGGAATCCTATGTTTGCCTCGTTTGCATCCAAAACAATCAGTCCGTAGATTTCTCTTTCTCTTGTCAATTCTTTCAAAGGATCCATGACAAAGACCTGGTCGCACCAATAAAGTTTTACATTAAGCTTCTCTGGCGGCTCGAAAGCCCATAATTTCAAATCCACTTTTCCTTCTACTGGTGAAACGTTTCCACAGAAGATGGCCAGACCTTTCTCAGGTGTCTTCCTATACAATTTCAAATGCTGTGTTATCTTGTCCAAAGCATCTAATACATTGTTCTTTGTCGACTTGGACTTTATATTCGCCGCAGTTGATTTTTCTTGATTAAGCTGATTTATCGTATCCATGAGATTATGACCGTGTGGAACGTATACTGTGACAAGCTCTGTATGCCTGCCTCTCATCTCTTCCAGTTCCTTTAGAGTCTTTTTCATCTTAAGGATTTCTTCTTGGTTAAATATGGATCACTTATGATAATTAATTGGTTGTTGATTTAAAAGAATCGCAAATATTTACGACATTCTTAAGATTATCTTTGGTCATGTCCGAATGACGTAATAGTTCTTCTACACCTGCATTGAATCCTTCTTTTTTTGCAGTTTTCATTGCTTCAGCAAATATCTCTATAGATCTTTTTGTATCATGTCTGTTGCAAATGTCTTCTGTGAGAGGTCTTAATGCAGAGTAAACATATTTGTCTGCAACAGATGCATTATTATGAAAATATGCTTGTTTGGTTATATATCTGTAGTTAACGCCTAGAATGATTTTAGCTTTAATGTCGAACCTTCTTAAAATCTTTTCTTTAGCTTCAGTTATTTCATCGGATGGTTTATCTAATTTATATAATTCATATAAATGTTTGAATAAGCCATTTACTATATTACCCCGTCTTAAAATATTTCTACGTGCAGAAATGGCAAAGAGATAGTCGTATTTATTTAGATATTTAAAATTCTTCAATATGTTGATGGCTTCTTTAAAAGCTATAGAATCTCCAGCTGCTTCGTCTATCATGCGTGTTCTTTCATTTAATGCATAATCTTTTACAAAGTCATGCCATTTTTCATGAAGAACCATATATACAACACGTTCAGGATACCCATTTAATAGAGATTTTGTTATTTGGCAGTAATCACCGATGCCACCACCGCCATATCCCTCAACATAACGCAAACTTACATCATTATCTAAGGATAATTTGTTCTTTTCTTGTATAACATCATCTTCTTTTTTAAAAATAAGGCATTTAAAATATTCAAATCCTATCTTGGACGTATAAGCAAGTGCATAATAGCAATCTTCATCTATCACATATTCAAAGGCATTTCCTGCATCAAATCCCAATCTGTCTACAGCATATTTACGTGAGAATTCTATAAGTTTCATTTTTCCCTCATAAATTTTCTGAAATCTCAAAGTCTGAAGTGTGCTCATACAATCTTATTAAAGATAATTGAATGAACTTTAAATATTCATTCCAAGTTGTGCATTGCTTTCAAATCTTTCTCAAAAATCTTAAGCTCGGCAGGTATCTCTAGTTTGATGGTGTCTTTCAGCGACATTCCTTTTGATTTCTTTTCGTTCCAGACAGACGAATTGAAATTCCTTATCTTTTCTGTCAGGTTTTCCATCCCAAAATTCCAGACTGCTTCGGGGAACTTCTCGTCATGAACGCTCTGCTCATGATAGACTTGCCTTGCTATGTGGTCTGTCATGAAAGGGATTATTGGCGCTAGCAGATGCAGAATCATCTCCATGCATGTATGCAAAGTATAGAATGCTGACTTCTGCTCACGTTCAGTGAATCCTTGACCGTAAGCTCTTGGCTTGACCATCTCAAGATAGTGGTCTGCAAAGATGTTCCATACAAACTCTCTGACTGCGTTAGCGGGTATGTAAAAATTGAAATCATTGTATCCTG
>DATDXT010000016.1:0-4280 GCA_035289185.1 archaeon
ATATTGAACAAGTTCAGGGAAAACAAGCTGGATGAAAACTGGTGGCCTGTTGATGTGATTTGTGAAGAATGCAACAGGATTTCCACGACGAAAATAACAGATTACGACAGGAAGTCTAGGAAGGTGGAATATTTCTGCAATCCTGATGAGATACTTCTACATAGGAAGAATCCCGTTAGTGGATGTGGACATAAAGGAAAGGTTTCTATATTGGATGGTCGTGCAAAGCTCACATGGAGAGTTGAATGGGCTGCAAGATGGGTGTTTCTGAAATCAACATGCGAACCTTTCGGCAAGGAGCATGCCGCAGCTGGCGGTAGCTGGGACACAGGAAAGGAAATAGTTGAAAAAATATACAATTACAAACCTCCGCGTCCAATCGAGTATGAACATTTTCTTGTGAATGGCGAGAAGATGAGCAAGAGCAAAGGCAATGTCATTTCTTTGGATGACATGCTGAGATACATGCTACCAGAACATGTAAGATATTGGATGTTCCAAGGTCGACTGACGATTGCAAAGGATATTGTATTGAAGAGCATAGCACCGCATGTCTTTGATGAGTTTGACGAGGCAGAAGATGTTTATTTTGGAAAGAAGCTTGAAGATGAGAGGGAAGCAAACAACTTGAAGAAAGCTTACGAACTTTCCATCGTGAAGATACCGCATAAAGAAACAACCATACACATATCTTTCAGGACTATAGAAAATGCTGTTAGACTTTATCCTGAAGATCCAACCAAAGCGTTGTCAAAGGATTTCAAAATCGATAGGAACAATCTACCTAATTTAAAGAAGAAGATAGAAATTGTGAAGAACTATTTGGCTGATTTTGGTGAAAAACAGGAGAAGAAAGAAGTGAAGATTGATAAGGAAGATAAAAAGGTCTTGAAACAATTGATAGAAACGATAAAAAAGGAAAAAGATGCGGATGAACTGCAGAAAGAAGTTGCAAATATCGCCAAATCATATGAAAAGGGAATGAAAGAGTTCTTCAAACTTGTTTACAACATACTGCTTGGCACTGATGCCGGCCCTAGATTAGGTGTATTTATAATTGAAAAGGGTAAAAAAGAAATAATTAAAAGACTAGAAGACGCATTATAAAGATAGTGATTGATATGTTGGCTGTATTGAGGATAAGAGGAAGCGTAACGACAAGCGGAGAGGTAGAGGATACGCTGAAGATGCTCAAGCTGGGCCATGTCAACAGCTGTGTAGTGCTTCCTGAGATGCCTTCTTATCAAGGAATGATTGAAAAGTGCAAGGATTGGGTCGCTTATGGGAAAATCAATCATGATGTCTTCCTGCAGATGCTTAAAAAGAGGGGAAGGATTGCTGGCGACAAGAAACTGGATGAAACTGTCTTGAAGAATCTCGGTTTCAAGAGTTTTGAAGATTTGATCAAGAATGTTTTTGATGGAAAAATGAAGATGACGGACATAGAAGGATTGAATCCTACTTTCAGACTCTCTCCTCCTACAAAAGGATACAGTTCTATAAGGAACAGCTATCCTGAAGGCTCTCTTGGAAACTGGGGAGACAAGATAAACGAACTTTTGGCTAAAATGATTTAATCAAACGTTAATTATTCCTATGTAAAGTTTATTTATGCCAGTCAATGCAGGCAATGAATATTTCATAGCTGAGAAGAAGTATTTGGAAGCCAGAACCAAGGAAGAGAAGATAAAAGCGATAGAAGAAATGATTACCACATTGCCTAAGCACAAAGGTAGTGAACATCAACTTTCTGAACTAAGACATAGATTGGCCAAACTGAAGAAGGAAGTTGCAAAATCGAAGAAGGCTTCCTCTAAACCTAGATTCTCAATAAGGAAGGAAGGCGCTGCCATGATATGCATAATCGGCATGACTCAGTCTGGCAAGAGCACGCTTCTGAACAATCTGACAAATGCGAATGTAAAAGTGGACAATCATCCGTTTACCACAGAACTTCCTCAGGTAGGCATGATGTTAGTGGATGATGTGCCTATTCAATTGGTAGAGATACCTTCTATGTTTGACGCCGACACGATGAGTCTGCTTCATAATTGCGATGGCATCATAATTCTGATTGACAAGAGAGAAAGTTTACATAAACAAAAGACAGACCTGCTAAAGATTTTGAAAAAGAACAAGGTGCTGGACAAGAACTATGTTTTCGTGATGAACGATTATACTGAAAGGGGTTTGGAAAAATTGAAGAAAGGAATATGGAAGAGATTGAAATTGATAAAGGTTTACACGAGAGAACCAGGGAAGCCCAAAGCACTGCCACCTATCGTATTGAAACCTGGATCAACTGTAGAAGATGTTGCTAGGCAGGTGCATAAAGACATGTTGGAAAAATTTCAGTTTGCAAGAATATTCAATGATACAAGAGCTAGCGGTCAAAAGGTTGGTTTGGATTACATACTTAAGAATGAAGATATAATAGAAATACATGCAAGATAATTTACTTGTTCAATCCTAATTTAGTAGCTTCTTTCTCCAAAGATTCTCTTTCTTTGCGCTCCTTATCTCTTTGTCTATCTTCGGTAGTTGGCGCTCTTACAGATGATGCATAAGCTCTATAGCTTGCATTTTCAGCTTTCATTCTTGAACTATCTGCTTCCTTTTCGTATTTCAAACTAGGATGTGACTTCTCATAAGCTGCAAAAGTTTTCTCTGGATTTTTCATAAGCTTTTCAAAAGACTTTTCCCAATCACCTTTAACATGATTTTCTACCTCTATTTCACTTTTAGGACCATGACTTCTAATTTTCAAAATCTCCTTGCCTTGGAAATTCACTATGTACTCCGGTGTTATCATATAATGGCTTTCTTTGTGGAAAATATAAAAACCATAGAAATCGGTAACTTCTCTTTCCCATCTGTTATAATCACCACGCACTTCGTAACGAGTAACTCTTCCTAATCTTTCCAATGCTTCATCCAGATATTTTACAATTTCAGAATATTGTTTCTTCTTCTGTGTTACTTCTTTTCTCAATTCATCAAGAGGCATTGATTGTAATCCCATACTATCTATTTAAAATTGAGGCCGTAAAGGATTTATATGTTGGGAAATAAGGTCTTCATTCAGACTTATGGATGCACTTCTAACAAGTCAGACTCGCAGACGATGGCAGGACTATTGGAAGATGCTGGATACAAACTGAGTGAGGAGAAGGATGCAAATTACATAATTGTAAATTCCTGTGCAGTAAAGTCAGCGACCGAGGAAAAGATAATCTACAGGTTGAAGGAACTTTCACGATCAAACAAGAAGATAATCGTAGCTGGCTGCTTGATAAAGGTCAATTTTGATAGGATAAAGAAATCTGTACCTAATTTTTCAGGAATGCTTGATCCGTATTCTGTAGACAAGATAGTCGATATTGTGAAAGCTATAGAGAATGGAAAAAAATATGTTGAACGGTTCTCAGAAGCTCCTGCAGACAAGCCGTCATTGCCAAGAACTTCTTTCAGCAAAGCAATAGATGTCGTAAAACTTTCAGATGGATGCCTTTCTTCATGTGTATTCTGTGCTACAAAGTTGGCAAGAGGTAATCTGCATAGTTACAGACCGAACTCTATAAGAGATGCTGTTAAAAACGGTTTGAAACAGGGATTTAAAGAATTTCATCTGACTTCAGAGGATTCTTCTGCTTACGGCAGAGATATTGGAACCAACCTTCATGAATTGTTGGAATCTGTTTGCAAGATAGAAGGTGATTTCATGGTAAGAATAGGTATGATGAACCCTTTGCATTTCAAAAAAGTAGAGATTGAGAAAGTCGTTAGTGCTTTTAAGAATGAAAAGGTTTTCAAGTTCCTGCATCTGTGTGTACAATCAGGTAGCAATAATGTTTTGAAGATAATGAGACGTGGCTATGATGTTGAAGATTTTATAGGGTATGTTAAAGAGTTCAGAAGACAGATTCCTGAACTTAATTTAAGCACAGACATAATTGTAGGTCATCCTGGCGAAGAAGATAAGGATTTCAAAGAAACTGTTAGGTTGATTAAACAAGTAAGGCCTGACAATGTTAACATTTCCAGATTCAGCATAAGGCCTGGAACATTGGCTGCCAAAATGAAACAGGTTAATTTGGAGATTGCGATTGAAAGGAGCAAGTATCTGCATGACCTTACAAAGAAGATTGCTTTTGAGAACAACAAGAAATGGAAAGGTTGGAGGGGGAAGATTTTGATTGACGAGAGGGGATTGAAGAAAGGCACGTGGATGGGAAGGAACTATGCCTACAAACAGATAGTTTTAAAATCTGATGTTAATC
>DATDXT010000017.1:0-5869 GCA_035289185.1 archaeon
CCATACTACCGTCGCCAATATGGGCTCCTATCAATTCAGCAATTTCAGGATTCAATTCTTTTATTGTGTTTAATAAAATCACCTAATTCTTTTTCTCTGCAGGTTATGCGTCTGCCAATTATACTGTCTTTTCTTAGCATACCTACCATAACCGCAAGCAGCACAGTACTTCTTGTCAATCCTATAGCTAGTCCTACCACAACGTCTGCATCTTATATGGCTTATCTTGTTCTTTTTACCCATCGAGGGTGTTCCTTTTGACATACAATCACTTTATCCTGTTAAACATTAAAATCATTTCTTAAGTTTAAATTTATATTAGTTATGTTAAGGTATTTATGATAGACGATATAAGGAGCATGATAAGCGTAGGAAAGGACGTTTTGAAGTCTAAGATAGAAGTTCCAAATAATTATAGGGATGTATCGAATGTCGTCTTTTCCGGCATGGGCGGTTCTGCCATAGCAAGCGACATAGTCAAAGATCTGGTGGAAGATACCTTTGATAAACCAATTCACGTTTATAGGAAAGAATATCTGCCGAAGTTCGCTGATAAGAACACATTGCTGGTTTCTATAAGCTATTCCGGTAACACTATAGAGACTATTGCTGTATTGAAGGAGGCAATCAAAAGAAAATGCAAGATTTTTGGTATGACTTCTGGCGGGCAGATGGAAAACATCTTCAAGGAAAACAAAATGCCTTTTGTAAAGCTGCCAACAGGTTTCATGCCACGTGTTGCTTTAGGATACGGATTGTTTAATCTGATAAATCTTTTCAAGGAGCTCGGATGGATAAAGATTGATTTCGATCTGGACAGTTTGAACCAGAAGAAAGAGAAGCTGGAAAAAATGTCCATTGAAATTGCAAAAAAACTGAAAGACAAACTTACGATAATCTATTCCGATTACTTTTCTGTTGCACATAGATTCAAGTCTCAGCTGAATGAGAATTCAAAAGCAGAAGCTAGGTATGACATAATCCCAGAACTGTGCCACAACGAGATAAACAGCTGGGGAAACCTGAACGGAAAATCGTACATTGTGTTTTTAAGAGACAGGGATGAACCTAAAGAATCGAAGACTATGGTGGAAATAATCAAGAAGATGTTGAAGCCGTCAGACTATACGGAAGTAATATCTGAAGGAAAAGACAAGCTGACTAGAATGCTCTACTTGATCTGGTTGGGAGATTTTATTTCTTACTATCTAGCCAAAGAAAGGAATTGGAACCCAGGAAAGATACCACAGACTGATTTTCTAAAGAAAGAGCTTTCTCAAGTCAAGTTTTGATAGCTGTTCCATGTCGTTTACAACTTCGCCTACAATTCCCACATACATTCTGCTCCACATAGGCGTGTAATAGTTTTTCTTAAGAATTATAGGTATGCCAAGTTCTTTTGGCAGCGCAAGGTCTATGCTGAATATGTCGCCTACGACCACTTTTCTCCCATCAATTTTACTAAGAATATCATAGTAGTACGGTCTTCTCAGCTCTATTTTGTACTTATTTATTATGTTCAGATGTCTGTTCACCTTGTCGAAGTTAGTGTCAACAAAAACCTTTTTTGCGTTTCCTATCGTCTCTATCTCCAATCCTGCATCATCCAGACATTTCTTTATGCTTTCATTGCTGCTGCCAGAGACTATGGTAACATCATACATGTCAAGAAGTTTTTCAAGTGCTTTCTTTGTCTTCTTGCTTATCGGCGGCCTTTCATGGTTTGTTACTGTGTGGAAAATCCTGTCTATCCTTTCCATGAAATCATCGTTTTTCATTATCTTGTATGCAGGCAGATTTCTGTTCATAGCATCTGCAGCCGATGTATACAGTACAAATGGGTCTTCATCACCAAAAAATGATTTGTATCCGTTGACATTCCATCCATATTCAGTAGGATTTTTCAAAACAAGTTCTCTTCCATAATTGAAGTCTTTTTCCACAGCTTCGTAATTCAAGCCCGTCCATAAGCTAAGTTCTTCTATTATTGTTTTTCTGTATTCCAGAGACTTGTTCCTCATGCTTACTAAAGTCCCATCAAAATCCATTATAAGACTTATCTCATTCTCTTCTGCTCGCATGAATTAAATTGGTTGCTAAAGGATTAAAGTCTCTAATCATGTACAATGTCTAATCAAACTGTACATTTTACATCTAGAAGCAATCCTTAGATTACGGGGCTCGCATAAACTATTGTATCGCCACGGACGAGCATCGTACCAAGCTTTACTCTAGCATCGTTCTTCTGGACCTCTGCGTTCTCTATCCATATGTTCAAGTGAAGGTCCAAAGCTTTGAGCACACCTGTTATTTCCTCTCCGTTCTTCAACTTTACTAGTATCTTCTTGCCCTTTGCTTTATCCAATACATCAATTGGTCTTTCTGACATCAGTATCAACTGTTAGTTTTAATTGGTACGGATGAATATTTAAAGGTTTTAAACAATATTTGCAAATGACAAACGTATTTAAACTATTAGCTGAGATTATTATTAATTAATCGAGTGATTGTATGGCATTTTGGCATGGAGAAAAAGGAAAGAAAGCAACTGGCGGAAAGATACACATTGCCAGGAAGAAGAGAAAGTACGAATTAGGTAGTCTGCCCACTCATACAAAGATGGGAAAGGATAAGATAATAACTGTAAGGATGAAGGGAGGCTCAGAAAAGTTAAGAGCTTTGTCTGTGGAGTTTGCAAATGTGTTCGACAACAAGACAAAAACTGCAAAAAAGGTAAAGATACTTGATGTGGTAGAGAATCCTGCCAATCCTCAACTAGTGAGAAGCAAGATAATCACGAAAGGCGCTGTCATAAAGACTGAGTTGGGTAATGCAAGAGTAAGGTCAAGGCCAGGACAGCATGGAATAGTGAATGCTCTACTCATCGAGAAGAAATAAACTCATAAAAATAAGACTATTTCTATTACTATAAGCACCACTATAATAAATTCCAGAAAAGTAGACCTGTTGTTTTCCACTTGGTTTGCCAATATCTCGTAAATCTCTTCTAATGTTTCCAGTTTTTTGTTGACATTCCTTTCCCAGTCTGCAAGATGAAGACGCTGCGTAAGGTTGGAGTATATTTTTCCAAGATACCAGTCACCAAAGAACTTGGCGATGTTTGTCGCGTTCTCAACAATCTCTCCTATCTCCATCCTCTTCTTTATGACATCAACCAAAACCTTTCCAGGTCTGCTGAAAAGTCCAGGCTTGTATTTTTTCAATCCATCATATGCATCATTGATGACATTGTCCATCACACTATCATAATACCTTAGAGAAAGAAGTTGCAAGTTTACAAGTTCTATAGTAAGAAGCTGGTCTGAAAAATCCCCATCAGGATCGATGATTATTGTAGTCGACCAATCTGTAAGCACAACGTCGTCTTCATAATAGGAAACTGAATATTTCAATGAGTTGTTTACTTCATCTTCTGATACAATTTTTATGTTCTTCTCCTCGCTCAATATGCCTGCTATTATCTTCTTGTGGTCTTCCACGAACTTCTTTGCACTTTGCTTAGTCTCAAGCTGGCTTATGCAAAACGTCACATAATCCTCTGTCTCGAAACCTTTGTTTTCCGGCACTTCTACATCACCTTTTATGCTTTCCAGAATCTTTTCCAGAATGTCATCGCTGAAGGTTTTAAGCGTAGTTTCCTTTCCTTTGTAAGACATCTTTGGCTGATTATAATTCAGAAGATCTTCGAAATCGTTGTCAAAAGGCACGACAATCGTAACAGATATAGATCCGACTTCGTACATCTTTACGATTATCTTTACTTCCTTTGTCTTGTTGAAAAATTCCACAGTTCTAGTCCCAAGATCAACTAATACAGGAGCAGGTTTGATGCTTATGTAGTCGGGTCTCAGCCTTGTCTGCGTAAGTCCGACTACCTGTGTCAGCTTGTTCATCACTTTCTCAACCTTCGAAAGCTCTATCTCATCGCCTATATCATAAATGAACAGATAGTGCACATCACCCTTTACTTTCATAGAATCTCACTAAAATAAGTTGGGCTATTTAAACATATATGGAATCAGATAAAAAGAGTCGCCTTAACTCCTGTCATGAGCATTTCTATTCCCAGTGCTAGAAGGAAGAGCCCGAATATCCTGCTTATCAAGTTTATGTATTTGAGATTTATGTTTGGCATCATCCACGCCGCCCCAAGAAATACTGCGCCCACAAAAACAAAAGCAGTTGCAATAGGAGCCATCAGTGCAACTGCGCCTATTTCTGCTGTTTTTATTGCAAGGTATGACATTGTAGCAGGTCCTGTTAGAATAGGCGTCGCAAGAAGTGATATGAGCGCATCAGTGCCTGTCACATCCCTTTTAGACGGATCTTCAGAAGGTCTGGCCATGCTCAATCCGAGAAGCATTATCATTATTCCTCCTGCTGCTTTGAAAGCATCCAATGTTATGTTGAATATTTGAAAAAGTAGCGGTCCGACTAAAACAAAAATTATTGCAGTCGCAAATGCAAGCGTTATTGCTTTCATCGCTATGCTTTTCACATCGAATTTCTTCTCGTATGCTATAAGAAGTATAGGTATCGCTGTCAACGGATTCAGCAGGAAAAATATCTGCATAGCTATGTCTATCATTCACATCTTTAATAATCTATTCGTAAAATCTATTATTAAATTATAAAGTTGATTAAATGAACGAAAAAAAAGCTTTTATAGCACTGTCTGTATTGACCTTCTCCACGCTTGTGACCGATAGGATTCTGTTCGTTTTGTTTCCAAACTATTTGATTGACAGAAGATTCTCTCCTTTGGAAATAGGTCTCATATTTTCAACGGCCACTCTTATACTGTTAATGTTCAAGACATCCATAGGCAAGATATCCGACATGATGGGAAGGAAGACTATAATGTCGCTAGGTTTGGGAATACAATCTATTTCTATCACGCTTTACACAGTCATAAGTTCCATTGCCGGCTTCTCAATGATAAGGGGGCTGCAGTCTATTGGTGAAACACTTGTAGATTCTGTGGAGGATGCTTTCACAGGAGACCTGTTCAGCAAAAAGAACAGACCGAAAGTCGTCTCAAGACTAGGCGCAGTTTATGCATTTGCAAGAGTAGTCGCAGTAGTCATAGGCTTCATTGCAATAACATATTTTTCAATAAACTACGGTTTTTATGTAGCAGCAGTCGCTTCAGTTTTCTCCGCCATAGCTTTCTATTTCCTGATTAAACAATCCAAGAAAACACCGCGTAGACATTCGCTTAAGATAGTGCTTAAGCCCAACTTCAAAAAATATTCCAGGGCATTCTACAAGCTGTCATTTTCAGGATTCCTTCAGGAATTGGCGTTCGGGATAGGCATCAGCCCCACGTTCTTCATACTTGCTAGGAAACTGGGCATGTCGGCATCCAATATATTCCTCGCACTGCTGTTTTCTTATGTCGTAAACAGCGTGATAATCTATCTTTTGAACAAGAAGAAAGGAAATCTTGCGACAAAGCACACGTATTTCTATGGTCTTTTGATTTACAGTGCAGGTGTAGCAATGTATTCTCTCGCAACGTCTTCATTCCAGATATTTTTGCTTCTTCCAATATCAACATTCGGTTTCTACATATTCAGGATAGGACATGTTGTTTTGCTTCTTGATACAATAAAACCTAAGATGAGGGGAGAGCAGATAGGATTTTCCAGGACAGCTGCTGGAGTAGGCCAGGTAATCGGTCCGGCAATCGGTGGAATAGTTGCACAGTTTGTCTCTCTTTCACTCGCATTCATTTTAGCAGCAACTTCTACGTTTCTTGCAAGTATTGTAGTGAAAAGCATAAAGAAAGCAGAAGAAAGGATTACAGGATTTTAAACTAGTAAGCATCTGTGGGAGTAAAATGATG
>DATDXT010000018.1:0-9539 GCA_035289185.1 archaeon
TGATCATGGTGTTCGGAAGCAAAGGACCAAAGGAAAGCGGCGAAGATGAAGTAAAGCTCAAGGTAGGAGAGCTTACAAACAGGGAAGAAGCAGGAAGAGGAATAGTCAGAATAGATTCCAACATGATGAAAAAATTAGGAATAAAGGAAGGAGACATAATCGGCATAGAAGGAAAGAGGATGACTGGTGCTATTGCTGTAAGATCTTATCCAGCAGACATAGGTTTGAACATTATAAGGATGGACGGGATAACAAGAAGGAATGCAAGTTCTGGTGTAGGAGAGATAGTGAAAATAGGAAAGTCTGACGTGAAGGAAGCAAAGAAAGTGGTGCTTGCTCCTGCAGAAAAAGGAATGATAGTAAGAGTCGAGCCTGAACTGTTCAAGCAGAACATTTACATGAGAGCAGTTGCAAAAGGAGACATAATAATCCCATCGCCTGTTGTAAAAAGAAGAGGCAACTTGTTCGAGGATTTCCCATTTTTCAACATGGAGGATTTCTTCCCGGAAGTTTTCATGCCCATGCCTACAGAGACAAGATTCATCGTGACAAACACAGACCCTGTAGGAATAGTGAAGATAGGCGAGATGACCGAGTTGGAGATGCTGCCACAGCTGCCAGATTCATTGAAGCTGGAGGACAAATCTGTGCCTACTGTCACTTATGAAGATGTTGGTGGAATAAAACCCATAGTAGAAAAAGTAAGAGAGATCATTGAATTGCCATTGCGTCATCCTGAACTGTTTGAAAAGTTGGGGATAGATGCACCTAAAGGAGTATTGTTGTATGGTCCGCCAGGAACAGGAAAGACATTGCTTGCAAAAGCTGTAGCAAACGAAAGCGGAGCAAACTTCATTTCAATCTCCGGACCTGAGATAATGAACAAATTCTATGGAGAGAGCGAAGCAAACATAAGAAGGATTTTTGACGAAGCAGAAAAGAACGCCCCATCGATAGTTTTTATAGACGAGATAGATGCGATAGCTCCCAAGCGTGAGGATGTCACAGGAGAGGTAGAGAAGAGAGTCGTATCTCAGCTGTTGACTCAAATGGACGGCTTGAAGTCTAGAGGAAAAGTCGTTGTCATCGCAGCAACGAACAGGCCAAACAGTCTTGATCCAGCTTTGAGGCGTGCAGGCAGGTTTGACAGAGAGATTGAATTCCCAGTTCCAGATAGAGAAGGAAGATTGGAAATTTTCAAGATACATGCAAGGAACATGCCGCTTATTAAGGATGTCAACTTGGAAGAGCTTGCTGACAAGACATACGGCTATGTTGGAGCAGACATCATGTCATTATGCAAGGAAGCGGCCATGTCGACATTGAGAAGAGTCCTGCCTGATATAAAATGGAGAGAGGAAGGGATACCTAAAGAGATGTTGGAGAAGCTTGTAGTATCAAAGGACGATTTTGAAAATGCATTGAGGATTGTCGAACCTTCAGCAATGCGTGAGATAATGGTGGAGATACCGAACGTCAAATGGACAGATATAGGAGGATTGGATGAATTGAAACAGCAGTTGAAAGAGATGATAGAATGGCCACTGAAAAATACAGATGCATTCAAGAAGATGGGCATACAGCCGCCAAAAGGAATACTTCTTTATGGTCCGCCAGGATGCGGGAAGACGATGATTGCCAAAGCTGTCGCGAACGAAAGCAAAGTGAACTTTATTTCGATCAAAGGGCCGGAGGTATTGAGCATGTGGGTAGGCGAGTCAGAAAAGAGGATAAGGGAACTTTTCAGGAAAGCAAAGCAGGTTGCACCCTCAATAATTTTCTTAGACGAATTGGATTCGCTTGCACCAAAGAGAGGAGCATATAGTGGAAGCCATGTGACTGAAACAGTCGTATCTCAATTATTGACAGAGATTTCTGGAATAGAGGATCTGAAAGGAGTAGTCATCATAGCTGCGACTAACAGGCCAGAATTGATAGACAATGCTTTGTTGAGGCCTGGAAGGATAGACAGGTTCGTCATGATACCACCCCCAGACGAAAAATCAAGGATGGAGATATTGAAAGTCCATACGAAGAACATGCCGCTTGCGAAAGATGTGAACCTGCATGAACTTGTGAAAGAGACAGAAGGATTTTCCGGTGCTGACATTGAGGCATTGGTAAGAGAGGCAGGAATGACTGCTATGAGAGAGGATATGAAGTCTGCTGAAGTAAAAGGGAAACATTTCGATGGCGTGCTTAAAAGATTCATACCAAGCATAAGCAATGAGATGCTGGACTACTACAAGACATTCTCAGAAAGACAGAAGAGATTGAAAGAAAAGCAGTTGAAGGCAGACGAGGATTTGCCTAGCTACATAGGCTGATTGTTGGATTTAAATATTTTACTTACAAGTTGGTTATTATGTCAGAACATGACAGAATAAGAACGATACAAAGGCTGGAACACCAGAATTTAGAAAGAGAATTAGTCAGAGTAGTTTACAGAGACGGAGTAAAGCAAGATTCTTATTTTTCCCAAGTTTACAAAGGTGCTGATGGCATATACTGGTTGCAATTGTACACTCTTTTGATCGATGAAGGTTCTAAAGTAGAAGATGAGACGATAGATGTTCCTGCGCATGATGTTGGCTATCTGTTCTTTCCAGATTCTAAACCAACACGAAAATTCAGCATGATGCCTTTTCAAAAACCATCGGGGTAAAATTTCATGCTCTATACAAAATGCATTTTCAAAGATGTTGAAAGTTATGATGGGATTCGTATTTCTGTGATGAGCAGGCATACTTTGAATGACGGTGTGACTCCAGACGAAAGAATAACATCAACCACTTATAACGAATGGTTGAAGGAATTGGCGCCACCTGCAAAGTTGATCGGCGATTACTACAAGAGAGGCCTTACATGGCCAGAATACGAAACCAGATATAGACAATTTTTACAAACTCCAGAAGCGGCAAGTAAGGTAAATGACTTGGCAAGTCAAGCAATTGAAAAAGACATCACGCTTCTTTGCGTTGAGGAGACTCCTGAGAAATGTCATAGACGACTTTTGGCAGAAGAATGTCTTGTTTACCAACCAGACTTAAAGTTAGAGCACAGATGAAAGTTTATTGATTATGTGTGCCAGTTCAGGATGAATCACTTTGTTTTCCTTAATTATTCCCTTTATTTCTGCAAGACTGAACCATTTACCGTCCATCACTTCTTCCTCGTTGAACTTGAATGGTCCTTGTGAAAATCCTTTGAAAACATTCAAAAACTTAATCATTCCATAGACATCAAATGTAGTTTCTAGAATTAGTTTCAAAGACACATCAATACCGATTTCTTCTTTCAATTCTCTTTTTGCAGCATGTTTATAAGACTCATCTTTTTGTACATGACCACCTGCACTAGTCGTCCAATATCCTGGGCAGAATCGCTTCTTCATGGATTGTTTTTGCAGGAAGATCTCATCTTTGGCATTGAATATCAGAACATGCACTATCCTGTGATTCAACTTCTTTTCATACACTTCTTTCATAGTAGCAGAGCCAATCACAACATTGTTCTTATTCACTACATCTATCAATTCTTCCATACACCACAATTTAATAGTGATTAAAATAAATTTATTCTATGGGATTTCTAAGAGGCATTGCCAAAGGTTTTGTTTCCGGATTATTCTCCACCAGTTTGATGGCTTTCCTTCTGATAGGCAACCTGATAGTTTTTACCGAATATGATAACATGAAGAATTTGTTCACTAAGATAGCGACAAAAATACTGCCAGAACAATCAGAATCTATTCCAAGTCTAACCCCCAGCCAACTGGATGATGTAAGAAGCGGATTGAATGCGTTATGTCAGGGTAAAGAGAGCATAGATTTGTCACAGTTTGCACAAGAGCTGAATGTTCAGAACATACCGGACAATCTGACGTTGAAATGTTCCAGTTTGGATGAAATACTTCCGCCAAATGCCACAACAGTTAATACAACCACATTGGCAGTTAATGCGATCTTTGATTCTATCTATTACAAGAAGTATGATTGTAGTTTTATCAATTGCATGCTTAATGCAAAATCACCATCAGACTTCACAATAATAATGTCCGAGCAGTTCAACCAGTTCCTTGTAGGCATGAAAAGTTATTTCCTTGGACTGACTGGAGTATTTTTAATCTTGCTTTTGATAGTCGCTAAAGGAATTGGAGGAAAGATAAGAGCTGTCGGATGGGCAATGTTCTGGATAGGAATTATACCTTACTTGTTTACTTTTGTAAACGATTATCTCATAGCAAGGTTTGTACCTCTACCTGAAGGCATCGACATAGACTTGAATAGCATAGTGAATCCTTTAGTAGAGTCATTATTCAAAGGCTTCAATGTAGTCTTCATAATTTCAATAATATTGATAGTCATAGGATATAGTTTGGGATTCATCTTGACAATGCTGAAAATCACTAACAAGTTTGATGAAAAGAAGGAAACCAAGCCCGCGAAGAAGGAAGACGATAAAAAGAAGTCCTAACCTATGTATGTAAGTTCTTTTTCATGCTTTTTGTGAAGTTTGACGTATTTTTCAATCTGTTTTTCAACGAAATTTTCTATCTTGTTCACTTTTTTATATTTTTTAACTTTGCTGTTTTTCTTTTTACCCATAGAACACTAATTTTTAGTTGGAATTAAAAGAATAAAAGCTTTAACACGACATTTTAAATGAAATCTTTGTATTTAAATGATTGGATCTTTCAATCCATGACCGGAAATTATGCAAACAACCTTGGAATCCTTTAATTCTTTGTTCAATTTCATAAATCCAGCTACACTTGCAGCACCAGCAGGTTCTGCAAAAACACCTTCGCTTCCCAACATCCTCACTGCATCTATCAATTCTCTATCAGAGACTTTCTCCATCATACCTTTAGATTCTCTCACAGCTCGCAACGCATAATTTCCATAAGTAGGTGCCTCGCAAGCAATAGCATTTGCAACCGTTCTTGCAGTCTCTATATTTTTCACTTCCTTGAACTTTTCATTGAAGGAATCTACTACAGGCGAACACCCTTCTGCTTGCATACCTATCATCTTCGGCAGTTTCTTTACCAGTCCGACCAGTTTCAATTCGTTGAATGCTTTCCATATGGAATAAATGACAGTACCATTGCCTACAGGGCAGATGATATAGTTTGGTGTGTTCCATCCAAGCTGGTCGCTTATCTCAAACCCTATTGATTTCTGACCTTCGCATCTGAACGGATAGTCGCCTGTCAAATAACATTTCTGATCTCGTGCAAACTTTTCGGCATGATTGACAGCTACTGAATATTCTCCATGTATGAATTCCAAGTTAGCGCCGTAGCATTTAATCTGCTCCACTTTGTTCTTTGGTACATGTGTGGGTAAAAATATCTTGCAGTTCAATCCAGCTCTTGTAGAATATGCTGCAATAGAAGCACCCATGTTTCCTGTGGATGCGCATACAACTATGTCTGCATTGTTTTCCACTGCTTTGGTTATCTCTATCGTGGATCCTCTGTCTTTGAAGCTTCCTGTAGGATTTGTGCCTTCATACTTGAATGATACATCTGCTTTTATCTTATCAGATTTTATGAGTGGTGTTCCTCCTTCAAACAGGCTAACTACATTGTTTGCGTTTTCAATTGGATAGAACATGAAATATTTCCAATGCATCGGGTTGAGCATCTTGAAGTCCTTATGTTTGACAAGTTTTTTGGCCTTGCTGTAATCATACTTGACATCTAACATTTCCTTGCAGTCCGTACACTTGAAGACCATCTTGCTTAAACTGTATTCCTTCTTGCAATTAGGACAGGCGAAATGTTTTGCCACACCTTTCATAAAATATGATTTCTTTTGACACAGTTTAAACTTTTCATAAGAATTTAGCTAGTCCTTTTTGCTCTCTCAGGATTTTAAACAGCTTGCTTTCCCTCTTCCACATGTTCTTAGTCACACATTTGTTTGTTATCCTAGTAAATGCCTGTTCCAAATCATCAAATCTTTCAAATGGCTTGTTGAATGCATCCCTTACTGTTTCTCTTATCTTCCAGACTCCAACTGGAGCAAAATATTCTGGTTTTACTTCTCTGACAATAAGTATGCTCGCTTGTTTTTCAATTTTATCCAAATATTCCAATACTGGCAGCCTGCTTGCATAGAACCCGCCCGCAGTTCTCTCAGCATAAGTCTTCCTTCCCCAGTAAGGTTCGTAATCACTTCCTATTCCAGGAAAAGGCTTATCTGTGTCCCATATCTCCACCAATTCAAACTGATACTCTCTGGGAATAAGCAGTATGTGAAAAGTATTTCCTATATAGTCATTCCTGAAAAGTCTTATCTCATCAAGATTGTTATAATGCCTCACATTCTCCATCAAATGCTTGCCAATTATGTCATCCACTCCTGTTATGCTCCATCTTGTCGGTACAAACTTCCTCTGCAACGGTACACCAAGCAGCCCTACAGAAAAAATCTTTTGTATGTTGCTCACTGGTATGTGGCTGTACAGATCAACTATAGCGTTTGCTGCTTTCAGATCAGTGTCAGAGACAGCATGTTCCACTTTTATGTCTACCTTTGGATTTTCCGTAAGTCTTGCAGTTTCAATTGGCGCAGGATTTCCTACAGGCGCGAAATAATTGCTGAATGAAAATTTGAATTCTGGTGTCTTCTTTAACTTTATCTCCACATCCGCTTTATCCTTGCTCATCGAAACTTCTTGTACAACATCAATGAGTTTGTTAGATGTCGGTTTTATCGAACTAGCTTTCAATCTGGAGTAAATCATCTGACCTCTGTAACCAAATATCTGGTCTATGCTTGCTTTTTGTTGGTACCATCTCTCCGGAGAATCTAATATCTCTGCATCAGGATTATGATTAGGAGGAGACAAAATGCCTACGAATATCCTAGGATAGTTTGCCTTTCCTACAAACACAGAAGGAGGGCTGGTGCCTGTGAAATCCTTAACATTTTCTATGGTTTCCTTCCAGAACTTTACCTTGTCTAGATATTTGGAATAGTCTATTTTCATTTGTTAATAAATTGTATTTGTAAATTAAAAGTAATGAAAAGATTGCAGTCGATAGATGTTTTCAGAGGATTGGACATAATACTCATGATTCTGTTCAACTATTCGGTCACTTTGGGATTTTTTAACATCATAAACTTTCCCAAGAATTTTCTGTATTCATTTGTCTTCCCACGAACAATAGCAGGAATCTTCATAATCTTGTCTACAATTGTCGCATATGCAAGCTACATTTCTAAGAAGAAAGGATTCACAAAAAGATATTTACTAAGAGGAAGCAGACTTCTAGTATTTGCAGGACTAATAACCATCTTCACATACCTCTTCATACCAAGTGGTACTGTGACATTCGGTATACTACATTTCTTTGCTGTCACTTCTTTCATCCTACCATTTATCATAAAATATAAGAAAATGAATTTGTTCTTAGGAATCCTGATTTCTGTTGTGGGTTTATATCTCCAATTCCAACAGTTTGATTCTTCTTACTTTTTCTGGTTAGGTTTCATTCCAAAGAATCTTTTCACCTTGGATTACTTTCCTTTGCTGCCTTGGCTGGGAATACTTATGCTTGGAGTGTATTTCAGCAAACAAATGATTAAAAAGATGTACAAAATCAAGTTCAATAACAGATTAGCAGACGTCTTGTCTTTCTTTGGCAGAAACTCATTGACAATCTATCTGATACATCAGCCTATACTAGTCATCATTCTATTTGCGCTTGGATTTAGGCTTGTGTTTTAACTTTCTTGCCATCTCAACCTTAGCTTTAAATGAAAACATTTTGTAGCCTAGGAAAAATCCAATGAATGTTATGACAGACATCGTAATGAACAGACTCTTGAATCCAAACTCAAATGCTACGGCAGCACCCAGAACAGCAGCAATCGCAGGTATCACATATGCTTCACCTTCCCAGTCGCCCCATTCGGATGCTTCATGATGTCTGTCTATGAACTTTGTAAACAACGAATCCCTAACAGGTATGTAAATAGCCGAAGACATTCCTAGAAAAATCTGCACCATGAACAATTCCATCCTGTTTGTAACAAATGTATATCCAAAATAGCCGAATGCTGTCAGCAAATAGCCAAGAAGGTACATTTTTTCCTGATGTTTCATCCTGTCTTCCCATCTGCTTATTATGAAAACTAAGACACCTGTGGATATGAGGAATGCAGACGCTGCCAGACCAGCATCCAATATGTTTCCACCAACTTGCTCTACAAACATTGCGTATATGGGGAAAAATAATCCACCAGAAAACATAGACAACGCTTCTATGAAAAGCATTATCTTCAATCCTATCTTCATTATTTATAATTAATTTTTAATTCAATATATTATCACTTTATCTTGTCGATCTTTGCAGCTAGAATGAAATCATTCACAGACAACCCTCCTATGGAATGTGTGTAAATTTCCAATTTAACTTTGTTCCACGAATGAATCAGGATGTTTGGATGATGGCCTTCTTTTTCAGCTATTGCAGCTACTTTGTTCACGAACTTCAATGCCTTCTCAAAATCCTTGAAATCGAAGTCTTTTTCTATTTTGATGCCTATCAATTTCCATTTGTTAACATATTTTAAATGCATTTCTGATTCTTCATTAGTGAATGGCATAATGCCTCCTTCACAAGGTTCACATTTCTTTTTTGTAAGATCCATATTCATCACTAAATATCCAGAATTACTCTCGCCTTCCATCCAGCTCTCGTTCCCTTTACTTCAAACATGTGGAATGTGACTGCCTTTACGTCTACCGACAAGTCATGTTTCTTCATGTTTATTTTTTCACCTTTTGCTTTTACTGAAAGTCGATAATCCTTACCATCTTTCTTAGTCTTAAGAGTGAAATTGCTCAATAGAAGCGATTCTGCATCCTTGTAAAAAATTATTTCCTGAAGAAACTTGAACAGCAGATTTTCAGGATCACTGGCCTCAACTACGAAGTTCTTTTCCACTTTGGATTTTACAGATTTCAAATCCTTGACCATCGTGTTGGTAACTGCAAGTGCTGCAGATTTCAGCATCTCATTCAACGTCTTGCCACTAGCCACGAACGCTACATCTGCCAGAGACAAATCTTCTATGAACTTGTAAGACATAATTTCACTTAATAGAATTTACAATACTTTACTTATTAAAACAAACTTCATTTTCAGCTGTTCGAAGTTTTTCCACTATTCCATTCACCATTTCTTTATATTGAAGATTCCTTTTTTCAAAATCTGCAACCCACATCTTGACAAGAGTTTCACCACTGAAAAATACGGCACATTTTGCATGCATCATTGTCTGGAAAACATATGATGACATAGGATAAGATTCAGAGTCAAAGAAGAGTTCCTTTATACATTCTGGTGTATTTGGATTGTTTTTCTTCAAATCATAAAGTCCCAGCTGTATAATTTTAGCGTAATGTACACGATCCAATTCTATTTTTTCCCTATAAGACAAAGCAATTATGTGCTTGGTGACATCAGAAATGTACAACTCATCCTGCATAATTAATGTCTTATAATTCTAAGATAAATA
>DATDXT010000019.1:0-6195 GCA_035289185.1 archaeon
AAGAAAGAACAGCTAGAAGTGGGAACTAGAGTACAGGAAGAGCAGAAAAAATTGGAAACTGCTCAGGCGGCTGTTCAGACTGGAAGGGCAAAGAGAGGCATTTTCAAAGTGCTTGCGATATTGGTTATAATCGGCATAGGATTGCTGATGTACTATTTCTACACTAAAGGATATTTCAATAGCATCATACCTAAAAAGTAAATTTACTTGAAGATCAGAGATTTTGCTAGAAGCATTATGTTGCTTGGGTTTTCCCTTATTCTTCTGATGCTATAAGGCAGCCAGTTCTCACCATAAGGCACATACTCTGTCACTCTGAACCCTTTGCTCAGCAGTTCAGACTTCAGTTTATCTCTTATTCCCTTCAGCATACCGAACTCAAAGTTTCTTTTGTATTTTTTACTTAACTCTACGGCATAAGATGTCAACTTATCGTCATGTGTTGCAATTGAGAACAATCCTCTGCTGTTCTTGAAAAGATACTCCATCAGTTTTTTGTAGTTTTGATAGACATCATTCTTGGACTTATAGGCAATGTCTTCTGATTCTATGTACGCTCCTTTGACCAGCCTTATGTTTCCTCCAGTTCTTAAAATTCTTATAATGTCATCTTCACTCCTTCTCAGATAGGATTGTATGCACAAACCTACATTTTTGTTCTTTGAAAAGACTTTCAAGTAGATGTCTATAGCATCTTCCACAAAATTGCAACCTTCCATATCTATCCAGATGAGTTTTCCGAGGTGTTTTGATACGACTGCCAGAGTTATAAGGTTTCTGATACAAAGATCCTTGTCTATCGTCAAGCCCAGCTGTGTAAGCTTAACCGAAATGCATCCATTTATTTTGTTCCTTTTGATAGCGCTCAGTATTTCTCCGTATTCCATGACGCTATTGTGGACATCTTTCGTATTACTAAGCTCTTCGCCCAGATAGTTGATTATGACATCTAGGCATTTTGTGTTGGCTTTTTTTGAATAATTTATTGCATCTAACAGAGTTTTTCCAGCAATCCAATTTTTTGCTATTTTGTAGGCTACATAATTCACAAGTGGTAAACTCGCTATTTTTTCCATTATTTTGAACATCATCTAAAACAAGTTTGATTGAGCATGTTTTAAATTTATGAACATTGTACGATGTTTAAACTTTTTATAAACATTGCTTTAGAAATTCTATTTAGTTATGTCAGAAAGCTATGACATGATAAAAGACATCAGCTACTCATTCGATGCTTTAACACATGTAATAAGAGAACACAGATCTTCGAGAGTGACTGTAGTGCCAGGATATATGTATGGAATTGATTATGAAAAGATGGGAAAATTAAAATCTCAAGGTGTTACAGATAAGAGAAAGCTTGAGGTAAGAGGTCCAATGTACTCAATAGTTGATGTTATTTTGGATGACGACACATATTTTAGAGTTTATAAAAGATTTCATCATTTTTCAATGTACAATACTGACATGCTGTTGGATAAGGTAAATGCAGAAAGAGAGGCGCTTTGTGAAGCTGTAATTTTGAGCAGGTCTTTGGAAATGATGGGAATAAATGCCGATGTGTCTGGAATTTCTGTAAAAGAAGCCAAGGAAAAACTCATTGAATGGGACAAGAAAATTATAGAATTGGAAAGGAGCAGAAAATCCGAAATGTTAATAGTCATGCAAGGCTAGAAACTTACGAAAGCTTCCATGTCTTTATCTTTTATTTTCTTGGAATCATCAAATGTCTTTAGCTCGTCTTCCAGACTGACATTCCTTTCCATGTTCTTGCTTCTCCTGCTTCTAATCCTTACCAATATAGGATGGTTGACCGCTTCTCCTGCAATCACAGCTTCACCGACTTTCAGACCAGGTATCATGTTCATCAAATCATTCGTTATTCCTTCTGTACTGTCCTGTATATGCTGAAGATCGACTGGATTAGTTATCCTTAAAATAATGTTCGTGTTGCATTGGCTAAGTGCTGTAGTAGAAAGTCTCTTAGGTCTTTGACTGATAAGGACAAGACATGCATTGAATTTCCTTCCTTCCCTAGCCATAGTCTCTATCACGCTTCTGGAAATTGCACTATCCTCCTCTGAGTTTGGTGCAAACTGATGTGCTTCCTCGACTATCGTTACTACTGGTGGTATCTTCTTTTCTCTTCTTAGGTTGAAGATTCTTCTTAAAAAGTAAGTTACGATAAGCTGTTTTTCTTTCAAGTTGTTTATGTCTGACAAATCAAAGATTACTAGCTTGCCAGGTTTCAACATTTCTTCTATCCTAGGATTGTCTTCCTGTTTGAACAGGCCAGTGTAGTTGAGCTCATGTAACCATGATATCAAAGATTCTTTTGTCTTCTGGTTAGTCACACTCTTTTCAATTTCATCCACCACATCAAAAATAGTATAGAGTCGCTTGCTGGCTCTAAGTCTGCCTATCACAGGATTCAATTCTCTTTTCTGCACACCAGAGATGCTAGGCATAAGTTCACTGAATGTATTGACAGACATGTTTCTTACGCTTATCGCCAAATCTTTTGCATTTATTACTTTGGTATTTGTTATGTAGTTTTGGTCGTTCCCAAACCCAACATACTCGCCATGAGGATCGAAAATAATGATTGCCGGCTTGCCCAAACTGTCAGTCCTGTCCAACAAATCTTCCACCAAAACGGAAGTAGTATAGCTCTTTCCTGCACCAGACATTGCAAGTATGGCTAGATGTTTCTGGAAAAGTTTTGAAATGTTTAGTCTAGCTTCTATGTCGTGGAACTCCAAGTTGCCTATGTACAAACCATTCTTATCAAATCCTAGAAAATCTGCCAGAATTTTGTTATCTGCTTTGAAAACTTTCTGTCCAGGAGAAACTGGAAACGTAGATCTTTTATGAGAACCGTTTTTATAAACACCAAGTGTTATTGCACGTGCAACTACGTATTCCCATCTGTCTACAGGAAATTGCTCTGACAAAGGGTTTCCTTGTTTCTCATACTCTGCTACAGAATCAGGTCTTGAATAATATCTATTGTCTTTGGTTATCTCCTCTATCCTGCAAACCAAAATACCTTCATCAAAAACAAGCTGTATGAATTCTCCTTTCCTGACTAGCATTCCTTTGTTTTCATTTATTACGAAATTGAATTCCATGCTGCTGGGTCCTTCTTCAGTAGAGATGACCGTACCGACTTCTTGCATAACTAAAGTATAATTCACAAACATACTTATAAGTCTTTATGAACGAGTGGATTTTCATTGTTGATTTTATTCTTCTATTGATTTTAATCAAGATTCTTAAACAAGAGGCTGTTTTCATACCTTTGCCTGGAAAAACAATAAGAAACATGCTTGAATTGGCTGGGATAAAAAAATCTGACGTAGTCTATGATCTAGGATCTGGAAATGGCAAAGTATTGTACATAGCTGCCAAACATTATGGTGTCAAAGCTGTTGGTATAGAAAAGAACGGTTTGCTTTGTTGGATTTCTAAATTCAAAACAAAGAGTTTTAAAAATAAAGTGAACTCTATAAACGGCGATATCTTTGATGTGAATTTGTCAGGAGCTTCGATTGTTACTCTTTATCTCACCCAGAAACTGAACGACAGAATAGAAAATAAACTAGAAAAGGAATTGAAGAAAGGAACTAGGATAGTCTCTGCGGATCATGTGTTCAAGTATATTAAATGTATTAAAAGTTTGAAATCTGGCCATCTGTATCTTCATCTGTATAAAATTTAACAGATCACATTGTCCTTGATGTCTGGTCTAATAACTCTGTGCTTTGGAGAGTTTCCTTCCGCATCCCTGGTCTCTCTTAGAATGCCCAAGCTGGTCGCAACTTCATGATAGAAAATTGTATATCGTATGTCGCTTGATTTCATGCCATACAAAAGCTTTTCCTTAGACTCCCACGCCTGTTGCCTATCAATATAGAATGGTGATGGGCAGTTTGGTTTCTCTTGATGGAACACCAATGGTGCTACATCGCCTGCATAAAACATGCTTACCTTTTTGATGTCGTAATTCTCCGACTCTTCATTAGAAGAAGGTATTCTAGATTCGGTTCTCATTATCAAAGACTGGTGGCCTTCTGTATGTCCTGGTGTTGGTGTTAGAAACACTTCTGATACAATTTCCTTGTCTCCTATTATCAATTCCAAATTCCCGAATTTTTCCAGAGGCACAACATCTAAATCAAAAGTCAGATAGTCGTTTTGAAATGCTCTTCCTGGACTTTTGGCTTTTTCGAATTCTTTCTTTTGGATAAGATACTTGGCATTCTTAAAAGTAGGCAGTAACTTGCCATCTTTGTAAAAAGTATTCCATCCTATGTGATCTGCGTGAAGATGACTGTTAACTACAAAGTCTATATCATCAGGGCTTACCCTTATCTCCTTCAAAGATGATAGCAAAGAACTATTTTTAGTGACACTGTGATAATTCAGACGTGGATCAGTAGTTTTATCATGAGTGCCTGTCTCTACCAGTATGGTTGCTTCAGGATGAACTATAAGAAAACATTTGGAGACCATAGTTATGTCGTTATTCTCGTCAGTCTTGTATGGAAGTTGATCAAAAACTTTATAATTTGACCAAGTTTTCTTTGGAAAGAACGGAAACATCGGTCCTCCATCACGTTTGTATGTTCCATCATCTAAAAAATAAAGCTTCATGTTACCGAACTTCAACGGTTCAGGCATACAATTATATGTTATCTAGATAAAAGTTAAATAATCGCAAATTTTCATCAAAAAAATGTAAAAATGTCATGTGTTTAGTTGAACATATAGGTTGAGATGGTTATTTTTTATTTACATAATGCTTTTAATAGCATTAAAAAAACTATTTAGTATGCCCGCTACGATTTCTAAAATAATAAAGAGAGATGGCTCCGCAGTAAATTTCGATGCGAACAAAATTACAGCAGCAATTGACAAAGCTTTCAGGGCAGTAGGAGAGAAAGATGGTATAAAAGCAAAAAAAATCACGAATAATGTCATAAAACTTTTGGCCAAGAAGTTCGGTCCGAAGAAACATCCTAATGTAGAAGAAGTACAGGATGCTGTAGAAAAAGTTTTGATTGATAATGATTATTCCAGAGTTGCGAAGGCTTACATACTTTACAGACAGAAGAGATCTGACTTGAGATTGGAGAAAGCAAGGATACTTGAAAAAGATGTCATTGATGAAGTAGACAAGCGATTCGATTCCAATGCACTCAGGGTGTTGAAATCAAGATATCTTAGGAACGATGAAAATGGGAAGCTTGTGGAAACGCCTAAAGAACTGTTCACTAGAATAGCAGTACACATTGCATTGCCGGATTTATTTTACGATGACATGGTATTTGATAAGAGTGCAAAAAGCGCAGAACATCCGAAAGAGGAATTTGACCACATTCAACATGCCACTAAACTTTCAATAGGAAAATACAAACTGAACAAGTATCATTTGGAAGCTTTGAAAAGAATGTATGACAGGTTCAATACAGAAAAGAAGATGAAAGTTAGCTGGGAAAAGGTCTTAGAACTTTTGAAGAAAAACGAGTTCAACAAATACGAAAAAAATATCGATGAATATTATAATTCGATGGTCACAAGAAAGTTCATGCCTAACACTCCAGCAATTGTGAATTTCGGCAATCCTCTAGGAATGGGATCTGCATGCTTCGTGATCGATGTAGAAGATTCCATTGATGGCATAATGGATTCGTTGAAAAGCGCGTCTATAATTTTCAAGGCCGGAGGCGGTGTTGGATATAATTTTTCAAAACTAAGACCAGAAGGCGACTTTGTAAAAACTACACATAGAATATCAAGTGGTCCTGTAAGCTTCATGCAACTATTCGATGCGATGACTGATACTATAAAACAAGGTGGTGTGAGAAGAGGAGCAAACATGGGAATCATGAATATAAGCCACCCTGACATAGAACATTTCATAACAGCAAAACAAGGCAACAAAGCCCTGAGAAATTTCAACATTTCTGTTCTCGTGTTTCCAGATTTCTGGGATTATTACAAGAAGAATAAACCTTATCCATTGATTAATCCGAGGAACGGACAGATTGTGAAACATGTTGATCCGAAAGAATTGTTCGACAGAATTTGCTATCAGGCATGGGAGTCTGCTGAGCCCGGAGTTATTTTCTTTGATCATGTAAACAAATACAATCCTTTTTTGAAAGGACTTGGACCGATTGTCACGACAAA